>CADBMC010000176.1 GCA_902795635.1 uncultured Coriobacteriaceae bacterium
CCATGGACGCCAGGTTGGAATCGGGCTTGTTCGGCTTCTCGGTGAACTTGAGGATCTTCTCGTCGTCGTCCACCGTGAGGATGCCGAAGCGGCTCGCCTCCTCCCAGGGCACCGGCATCACGGCGATGGTGAGGTCGGCGTTGTGGCGCTTGTGGTTCTCCAGCATGGCGTGGTAGTCCATGCGGTAGAGCTGGTCGCCGGAGAGGATGATCACGTACTCCGGGTCGTGGCTCTCGATGTAGCCGAGGTTCTGGTAGACGGCGTCGGCGGTGCCCTCGTACCAGGCGCCTCCGGTCTCGGTGGCGTACGGGGGCAGGATGGAGACGCCGCCGCCGCGCTCGTCGAGGTTCCAGGCCTCGCCGGTGCCGATGTAGGAGTGCAGCAGGTAGGGGCGGTACTGCGTGAGCACGCCCACCGTGTTGATGCCCGAGTTCGCGCAGTTCGACAGCGCGAAATCAATGATGCGGAACTTTCCGCCGAACGACACTGCCGGCTTCGCGATATGGCGAGTCAGCGCGCCAAGGCGACTTCCCTGCCCTCCGGCAAGGAGCATGGCGATGCATTCCTTCTTGCTCATCTGCTGTGGCACTCCTTTCTGCAACTTCCTACCAGTTCCCTTTCAGTTATACCGTCCGATTAGAGCTTGATGCCCCAGATATCGGTGGCGTACTCGCGAATGGCGCGATCGGACGAGAAATGGCCCATCGATGCGGTGTTGTGGAGGCACTTGCGCGCCCACGCGCGGCTGTCGGCGCGGTACTCGTCGGTGAGCTCGTCCCAGGCGTCCACATAGGAGTGGAAGTCCTTGAGGACGAGATCGGCATCGTTGTTGCCCATGAGCTCGTCGTGGATGCGCTCGAAATTGCCCGAGAGGCGCGCGAAGCTGCCGTCGGTGAGCTGGTCTACCACGCGGCCGAGGCGCTCGCGGTCGGCGTTGTACTCGTTCCAGCACCAGTAGCCCTCCTGGCGCAGGCGCTCGATGTCCTCGACGCGCAGGCCGAAGATCTTGATGTTGTCCTCGCCCACCAGGTCGGCAATCTCGATGTTGGCGCCGTCGTAGGTGCCCAGGATCACCGAGCCGTTGATGGTGACCTTCATGTTCGAGGTGCCCGAGCCCTCGGTGCCGGCCGTGGACACCTGCTCGGAGATGTCGGTGGCCGGATAGATGAGCTGCGCGTTGGAGACGGCGAAGTTGGGCACGAAGGCCACGCGGATCTTGTCGTTGACGCGCTCATCGTTGTTCACCACGTCGGCGATGGAGTTCACCAGGCGGATGATCTCCTTGGCGTAGGTGTAGGCGCTGGCCGCCTTGCCCGCGAAGATGAAGCTCGTGGGCTGCGGGTCGTAGCTGGGGTCGGACAGCAGGCGGTTGTAGATGTCGATGACCTTGAAGCAGCCGAGCAGCTGGCGCTTGTAGGCGTGGAAGCGCTTGACGTGGACGTCGAAGACGGAATTGGGGTCGAGCGTGACGCCCGAGGCCTCCGAGAGGTAGGCGGCCAGGCGCTCCTTGTCGGCACGGCGCGCGGCCATGACGTCATCGAGCACCGAGGCGTCCTTCTCGAACTTGGTGAGCTTGGAGAGCTCGGAGGCATCGTCGAGCCAGCCGTCGCCGATGCAATTGCTGATGACCTTGGCCAGCGGCTTGTTGGCCTCGGCCAGGAAGCGGCGGTGCGAGATGCCGTTGGTCTTGTTGTTGAACTTCTCCGGCTGGATGGCGTAGAAGTCCTTGAGCACCTCGTTCTTGAGGATCTCGGTGTGCAGCGCCGAGACGCCGTTCACGGAGTGGCCGCAGATGATGGAGAGGTTGGCCATGCGCACCTGGCCGTCCCAGAGGATGGCGGTGTTCTTGAGGCGCTCGTACCAGCCCTCGTCGTCCTGCGGGAACTTCTCATGGAAGCGGCGGTCGATCTCCTCGATGTACATGTAGGTGCGCGGGCAGATGGCGCGCAGCTGCTCGATGGGCCACTTCTCCATGGCCTCGGGCATCACCGTGTGGTTCGTGAAGGCGATGGCCGACGTGGTGGCCGCCCAGGCATCGTCCCAGGTGAGACCCTTCTCGTCGACGAGCAGGCGCATGAGCTCGGGGCCGGCCAGGGAGGGGTGGGTGTCGTTGGTGTGGATGGCGACGTGCTTGCCGAGGTCCTTCCACTTGGGGCCGTGCTCCTTCTCGTAGGAGCGCAGGATGGTCTGGAGGCCGGCGGAGACGAACAGGTACTCCTGCTTCATGCGCAGGATCTTGCCGTGCTCGCCCGAGTCGTTGGGGTAGAGGACGGTGGAGATGGCCTCCACGTCGGAGCGGAACTTGGATGCCGCGGCGTAGTCGCCGGCGTTGAAGGCGTCGA
>CADBMC010000177.1 GCA_902795635.1 uncultured Coriobacteriaceae bacterium
ATCTGCATGCAACTTGCACCCTCATCAGGGCGCTGGTTAACCGAACATATTCTACCATCCTAGTATCAAAATTGCCACTTTTTGGCCCTTGACCTGGGGTTATGCGATTTAGGCCGACTTTATGCAACAGGCAGCTTGCTCCTAGCGGCCACTGATTATTTGCGTTGATTAGCCGCACCCGTATCGGGTGTAGCCGCATTGCCGATTTCGCATGCAGCCACACCCGTTTTCAATTTGAGCTGCACCTAGTTCTTGGGCGACGTCAGTTCCCTCATGTTCACCTCGCCGGTCAACAGGGTCACGGCGTTATGGACTATCCTATCCATAATGGCATCCGCGTGTGTTCCCCCGCCCAGCCGGGCATGCCAGTCCTCCACGCGGTACTGGGAGCACCATATCGTCGATGATTTGTCATGACGGCGGTCGACGAGCTCGAGGAAGAAGCGCATCTGATCGGGGTTCAGCGGGTCCATGAGCCATTCGTCGACGACGAGGACCCTGTAGCGCGCGTACTTCTTCAATATCTTCGATTCGGGCACGCCCGCGGCCAGGTCCTCCTCGCGAGACATCAGTAAGTCGGGCATTCGCACGTAGAGCGTGCTCATGCAGTGCTTGCATGCCTGCCTGCCGATGGAGCAGGCGAGGAAGGTCTTGCCCGTGCCCGTGTACCCGACCACGATGACGTCGGTGGCCGAGTCCACGAACTGGCAGGTGCCGAGCCCGTTGACCGTGTCGCGGGAGAGGGGCCGGCCGTCGTAGACGACGCCGCTTATGTCCGCGTTCGCTATGCGAAAGTGCGCCCGCTGGAGCAGGCGCTTCACGCTCGCGTTCTCCTTCTCCTGCGCGACGTAGTCGACGATGACGCGCATCCTCTCGTCGAAGCCCATGTTGGCGTACGACGGGTCGGCCGCCATCATGTCGATGATGTCGAGCGCCTCGGGCACGCCGATGATCCGCATCTTCCGCCTGGTCTCCTGGTCGATCATCGCGCACCTCCCGCGTAGTAGGAGGCGCCCCGGACGTAGCCGCCCTGCTCGGCTGGCCGCTTCGCCGCAACGGGCCGGCCTGCGACTCCGGACGCCAGCGCGCTTCGTATGAACTTGCACCGGGGATGCGCCGTCCTTTCCAGCGCATAGCCGCATGCGGCTTCCAGCTGCGCTTCCCCGTAGTGCCTCGAGAGGTTGAGTATGGCCATCACGGGGTTGTACGCCTGCTCTTTTATCTGCACGTCGCAGAAGACGCGCTCGACGACGGCCAGGGTGTTCGGGCCGATCGATGACGCCCACCTGCGCATCCGCCCGTCGTCCCATTCGAGGTCGGCGAACTCCGGCGGCATGTGGGATCGGTCGGTCTGCGGCTTGTACCGCACGCAATCAGGGATGCGCGGGTGCGTCGCGACGCGCTCGCCGCCGTGGTAGACCTCGACCGTCGACCCCGTCACCTTCAGGTCGACTTTCTTGCCGACGAGCCTGTACGGGGCGGAATAGCGGTTCGTGTTGTACACGACGTGGAAGTCGAGGTTGACCTTGCGTCCGTAGATCCAGTCGCAAACCTCGAACGGGGTTGCCGGCAGCGGCGCGAGCATGGGCCGCTCGACTTCCTCGAACACGAGCTTGCGGGACCCGTCGCGCTTCTGGAAGGGGCGGGCGTTGTACTCGTCCAACCGCTCCCGGATCGCCGAGTTGAGCTCGGCCAGCGTGGCGAATTCCCGGTCGCGCAGCTTGGCTATGACCGCCGTGGCTATCTTGCCCACGCCGCCCTCGACGCTCGCCTTCTGCTTGGGCTTGGCGACGCCGGTAGGCATGATGGCGCACACGTAGTGTCGCCCCAGCGCTTCGTAGGCCTCGTTGAGCACGATCTCGCCCTCCTTCGGATGCTTGGTGACGCCGGTCTTGAGGTTGTCGCAGATCAGGCGCACCGCGACCCCTCCGAAGAACTCGTAGGCGTTGACGTGGCAGAGCAGCCACGTGTTCTGCTTCATGTCCAGGGTCGCCTCGACGTATGTATACTGCGAGTACGGGAGCACCGCGACGAAGAGACGCGCCTTTGAGACCTCTCCCGTGACGGGGTCGACCAGCCGCATGGTCGACCCCGACCAGTCCACTTCCATGGACTGCCCGGGCTTGTGCTTGAGGTGGTTCGTGACGTTCTTGGAGATGGCGTAGTCGGCGTATCCCCGGGTGAAGGTGACATAGCTCACCGCAGCCTTCCCGCCCTCGGCGCATTCGTCGCGGTACTCCTCCCACAGAAGCTTCAGCGTGACCCCGACCTTGCGCAGCTCGTCGTGGACGTAGCCGTAATCCGGCCTCGCCACGGCGTCCTCGGCTGCCTTCTCCTCAGGAAACAGCATCGCTGCTATCTCGTCGTCGCCCATTAGCGAGACGTCGCCCCAGCCGACGCCCCTCTCGGAGGCCCTGTCCAGCACCTCCTTTATCGTATGCGCCGAAATATGGCGCGTTCGGGCGATCTCCCTCCTGGACATGTTCTTGGCGCTCAGCTCGATGATGAGCTTCGCATTGCTGTGCTTTGCCATGATGAACCTTCCTTTCTCGATCTGGCTGGCAATGCCAGTCGAGTATAGGAAGTGTGGCTCTGCGCGAAATCGCGGTGCCGGAAGCTACGCTGCTCGCCTTGAAATCGGATGTTGCTCGCTATGAAATCGTTGTGGCTGAAAATCGACAATAATCAACATGCGGTCTGGTTGGGATTTCACCCCTTGTAGTGGGCTGCGTCACACACGCTTGGACGAATTGCCCCCCAATTATGGGCAGTCGTGAAGCGCTTGGGCCTCGCTGGCGTGGG
>CADBMC010000178.1 GCA_902795635.1 uncultured Coriobacteriaceae bacterium
GAGCTGCCAAGAGCTGCCAAGAGCTGCCAAGAGCTGCCAAGAGCTGCCAAGAGCTGCCAAGAGCTGCCAAGAGCTGCCAAGAGCTGCGGGCGATCAAAGACGATTTGGTGGCTAGGGTCTCGGAGTTCGAGCGGAACCGCATGCCCTTTGCCGACGAGGGCTTCTGTCTGCCGGGGGAGGTAAGCGTCAAGCCGGGTCCCGATGTGGCGTACCAGATGAACCTGGAGTACCTGGCAGAAGTCTGCAAGAGGCTTGCGGAGCAGTTCAGACGCGAGTATGAGCAATGGGATGATGACGACTCAGCCGACTGACACGGCTCATTCGGCTGAATCGACGTCGTTCTCGAGCGGCTGCACGACCTTCGCCGCCGAGCCCTCCCATCGAGCGCGTCGCCGCCATGGTGGGCTATCCTGACACGTCCAACTTCTACCGGGCCTTCCGGCGGGAGCAGGGCGTCTCTCCCCACGAGTACCGGGTCCGCGAGGCCGAGCGCGGCACAAGGATGTCCGGGCAAGGAGCGTGAGGCCGTAGCGTCTCAGCGGTCGACGGGGTCATGCGCGCAATAGACGCCCGCGCAGCTCTCGTCGGCCGCCTGGCGCCTGATCCAAGCAAGACATGCCCGCATGTTGTTCGCATCGTAGAGTGGCCCCGGCAGGAGCCCCTTCTCCCACGAGTCCGCGCTGTAGCCGTTGTCGCCCACGAGCAGGGAGAACCTGCCGCCTTCCGCCATCTTGTAGATGACGCTGCCGGCGCTGTGGGTGGGCGTGAGATAGGCGGTCACGCTGCCGTCGCCGAACAGGTCGCAGGCCTTGCCGAAGGGGGCGGAGGCGTCGTCGACGAAAGGTATCTGCCGGTAGTCGCGCCCCTCTGCGAGGCTGCCATAGCGCGGCCGAGCCTTGCGCGCGTAGGCGACCTCGGCCTTGGACGCATAGACGGGGATTTCGTCGGGGAAGTCCTGTAGGCCGGAGACGTGGTCGCAGTCCAGGTGCGTCATGAGGATGGCATCGATGGGCCGCCCCTTCAACTGGTTGCGCGCTGCCTCGCTCGCGTCCATGACCGGCTCGCTCGCGAACCACAGGCCGAAGCCCAGATGGCGGAGCGGATGGTCGGCCGCCTGCACGCTCCATCCGGCATCCACGAGGAGCCTATGGCCTCCCACCTGCACGTAGAAGCACTTCACGGGGACCTTGATGCGCCTGCTCCTCCGCTGGAACAGGCCCGTGTAAGCAAGGCCGAAGCGATGCGTGCTGCGGTTCGGCACGGCGCTCGACACCAGGGTCCATCCCGTCCGTATGGTCTCGATCTCCATCGATGCTCCTTCGTCGGCGCCTCGTCCTTCCCGATTCCAAGCCGCTCGGCATCGCCCGCCGCGATGTCGTTGACGCCGTTCTTACCCGTTGCTGCGGAGGACAACGGCGTGTGGCCTGCCGCGACGGATCATACTTTGCAATCTCGGAGCAATGTACTTTGCAATTTCGGAGCTTGATACTTTACAATATCGGAGATATATACCTTGCAAATTCGGAACGATTCGCCAAGATGGGAGCCTGCATGATTTCCCGAGCCATGGCGTCACGCGCTCGTCAGCTGTCGAGTTGGTTTCCCGTCGTATCGGTGACGGGTCCCCGACAGAGCGGCAAGTCCACTCTTGTGAGGGAGGTCTTCTCCGATTACGCCTATGTCAATCTTGAGAATCCCCAGACTCGCCAGCAGGCCATCAACGACCCCGTTGGATTCATAGGCAACCGGCCGAATCGCCTTGTCATCGATGAGGCACAGCTCGTGCCGGAGCTGTTCTCCATGATTCAGGTCGCCTCAGACGAGAGCAACGCGCCCGGGCAATACGTGCTCTCCGGATCGCAGAACTTCTTGCTCCTCAAGCAGATAACCCAGTCGCTGGCCGGAAGGGATGGACTGCTCAAGCTGCTGCCGCTGTCGTTCGCGGAGGCCAAGGTGGGGGAGCGTGGCCTCACGCCCGACTCCTTCATGCTGAGAGGAGGCTATCCGCGCCTTTACGATGTGGACATCCCGCAGGATGCGTATTTCTCGGTGTACTTGAGGACGTATGTGGAACGCGATGTTCAAGGCTACCTCGGTGTAAAGGACCTTGCCTCTTACAGGACGCTGCTGGAGCTTTGCGCCCAAAGTGTCGGGAGCCCGCTCAACGTCTCGCGTCTTGCGAGCGATGCCGGGGTCTCGAGGGCGACGGTGACCTCCTGGCTCTCGATGCTCGAGTCAAGCTACGTCGTGTTCAGGCTCAGGCCGTATCACGCGAACCTTCGCAAGCGCCTCACCAAGACGCCCAAGCTCTACTTCTACGACACGGGCTTGCTGTGCTATCTGCTGCGCATCAGGACTCTCGAGCAGCTGCTCGCCAGCCCCTATCTGGGCATGGTGTTCGAGAACCTCGTGATTGAGGAGCGGATGAAGACGCATCTGAACGCGGGAAGGGAGCCCGACCTCTACTTCTATCGCGACGACAACAAGGTCGAGGTGGGCCTGGTCGACCTGACCGACCCTGACCACGGGATTCTCGCGGAGATCAAATCGTCGCAGACCTACCGAAGCAGCTTCTCTCGCCATCTCCATGTCGTGGGCGACGAGATCGGCATCCCGGCAGAGCGGCGATTCGTGGTGGAGCGCGCGGAGGGAGACTTCGAGGCTGACGGCGTGCAGGCAAGAAACGTCGCGACCTGGCTGGGGATGGATTAGGGAAGAGATATTGACTCGGGCTCGGGTGGCTTCGCTCAGCGGTACTGCCGCTCCACGATGCCGTAGAGGATGCGCCCTGCTTCTTCCTTCCGGGCTGGCAGGCATTTCTCGCATATCCCATATGGCCTGTGGCCCATCGGCACCAGGGAATGAATAGCCATTTGCCTTGGGGCGTATAATGAATATGGGCTTGTTTACGCTTTGCGAGCCGTGGGGGGCTCGCGGCCCTCTTCCCCAGAAGGCGCACGCCTTGTGGGACACCGGGCAGGGCGGGCAGGCAGCCTCAAGGAAGAAGCACGTATGTCTAGGACGAAAAAGAAGAACGCGGTCGTTCGCAACATAAGGCGCTGCTTGGACGTCGTCCTCAGCGCCGTCCTGGTGGCGATGATGCTGCCGCAGGGGATTGCCTTCGCGGCGTCGATCGGCGTCGACGGCGACGCGTCGGACTGGTCGGGGATCGCCGCCCAGTCGGGGAACGGCAGCTCGGTCACGAGCTGGAGCGCCACAGCCGATGGCTCCTACGTCTATGTCCTCGTCGAGGGTCCCCAGGACTCGCAGTGGGGCGTCGGATCGAGCGACATAACCATCTCCACGACCGCGGGCGACGTTGCCGTGAAGCCCAACGCCTGGAACTCCACGGTGCAGGACTCCAGCTGGAGCAGCATCTCGGGTTCGTCCGCCACCTGCACGAACGGCTCGGGCGGCTACGTTTACGAGTGCGCCATCCCGCTGAGCGCCCTCTCGGGGACGCCCCAGAGCGTCACCTACTACGGCAGCTCCATCGCGGTGGAGGCCTCGTCGTCGGGCGACTCGGGCACGGGCACGTCGTCGGGTTCCGAGACCACGACCGACCAAGGCACCGGGACTGATGCGGGCTCCGGCAGCGAGTCCACCGGCGATTCCGGGTCTACCGAGCAGAGCGGCACGACCGTCACGGGCAACATCTCGGTCGACGGCAACGCGGACGACTGGGGCGGCGTGCCTGCCCAGGCCACGACCACTGCCACCAACGGCATCGACTCCTGGAAGGTCGCCCGCGACTCGAGCGGCAACGTGTACATCCTTGCCCAGGGCACGGCGTCAAGCCAGTGGGACAGCAACTACCAGTGGACCAACATAGCCATCCTCAAGTCGGGCTCCACCATCAGCAACCCGCAGCTGGCGGGTCTGCAGTGGAACGGCGGCTCGTTCGCCTCGACGAACGAGGCCAATGGCACCACCGCTGGCCCCTTCACGGCCGAGGCGATGATTCCCGCGAGCATGGTCTCCGACGCGGACTCCATCTCGTTCCTGGGCACGACGGTGAGCATCGCGGACATCCCCGTGCTCGACGGCAACCCCTACGTCCCCGACGACAAGCCGGCCACCTACGACGGCATCGTCATCGACGGGCAGTTCAAGGACTGGGACGCCGTGGCCAAGACGGACGTCACGTGCCCCAACTCGGCTCACCCGAACTGCCTCTCGAGCACTGCCATGGTCTTCGACGGCGACAGCGTCTACATCTATATAAAGGAGGGCGCGGGCGGCAGCGCGGCTAACGCGGGCGCCAACGGCAACGGCATATACGCAATCACCACCGACCTGGGCCGCACGCTCACCTTCCAGCTCAAGAGCGACGGGACGGTGGCCGTGAGCGGCCCCGAGGCCGCCACGGCCTCGCACGTGGGCTCGCAGTGGGAGATCCGCATCCCCGCCGCGGACCTGCCCAACTACCTCAACACGATCAGCTTCGGCCTGTACCAGGAAGACCCCTTCATCAAGGACGTGGCCAACCTCAACGGGCAGGGCTCGGGCGGCAGCTTCTCGGGCATCGTCATCGACGGTTCCTACGACGACTGGGCCTACTACCCGCACAACATGGTGGAGTACGCGACCTCGGGCACCCAGAGCAACATCGCCGACTCCGAGGCGGCCCTGTGGACCAGCGGCTCCACGCTCTACGGGCATGTGGTGAGCACGATGCCGGCGCACGTGCAGTCCAAGGGCGGCGACCTCCTCGGCGCCGTGAGCATCGCCTTCAACGGGGACCACGGCTACAAGGGCAATCCCTCCGACGGCAACTTCTATCCCAAGTTCTACACGGTGGACGACAAGGGCAACATCACCGTCCTCAACGACGGCACGCGCCTGCCCGAGGGAACCACCACTGTCTACATCGCCGACGCCCGCACCGACTTCTCCTCGAGGAACTACAACGACCTTCGCGACGACGAGAAGTTCGGGAAGATGATCATCACGGTCTCCGGCGACAAGGTGGAGGCCGAGTTCGATCTGGACCTCGATAAGGTGGCCAGCTACGTCGGCCAGGACGCCAGCTCCTTCAACACAATCGACATCCAGTGGGGAAGGCTCGGCCAGCAATGGACGAGCTATTCGGGCACCTCGACCGA
>CADBMC010000179.1 GCA_902795635.1 uncultured Coriobacteriaceae bacterium
ATCCGAGTTTTCGCTAAATAACTCGACAACGCTTTTCAGCTCTCCATCGTTGACTATCTGAACATAATCCGCGGCAGAACCTTCGTCGAAGTAAACAATTTTTCTTACCGTTGTCCTGATGGGTGCCTCTTCTTGCCCATTTATTTTCACGCGCGGTCCTCTCTATGGTGGCCGATTCTTGTATATCGGCTGCAATATTACGTTTAGATTTTGGTTATCATGCAATGGCCTCAATGGCGATTTTTCGCAATAGGGTTTCCTAAATTCCCTTTAGCGCAAACCGTTGTAGAGGTCGTCGACGAGCAGATGCACCAAATCCTTGCGAACCTCCCGATGGTCAAGGAGGAAGTTGTAGAACTCCTGATTCTTGTCGTAGTTTTCCACGAGCGCCTCCTCGGTCTGGTCGTCGACGGTATTCGTGAAGTCACGCTTGCTGTTTACTTTTGCGCTGCGCTTGATGCGCTCGTTTGATTTCAGCGTGCCTCTCAGCGACATGAGCGAGTTCGCGGCCGTGTCCGTGTCGAAGCGCGTGCCGAACCTCGCGTTCCATTCCGCGATGATCTCCGACAGGGCCTTGAGCGTGTCCTTGGTCAGCCCCATCCCGATGCCGCGGGCGACGGAAACCTCGGGGGACGCCTCCAGGCCGTCACCGATGTGCTCACCGGATTTCTCCACCGTGAAGTCGGTGAGCTCCACCTTGTCGGAAATGTCGATTCCGGGCTCGTGCCTGCCCGCCTTGGCGATCTCTCGGATGAGGTACTGGCAGAAGCGGTACTCCATGTGCATGTACTCGTCCGAGAAGGGCGACGCCATGATGAGGAAGGCGTACTGCTTTACGAAGTGCCTGATCACCCTTCGCGCCTTGTCCGCCTCGTCCTCGTCCATCGCCTTGACTGCTGACGCGGCGCTCGACAGCAGGCCCCACATGCGCTCCTTATCCCGATGGGATTGCCTCTTCTTTGCAAGGAGTTCGTAGAACTCGCGCACGTCGTCGCCGTCGAGGACGTCCAGCTCCTCGAGGTGCCGCTCTGTCTCCTTGAGGTCCGCGTACGTGAGCGGGTTCTCGAGCACCGTGTTCTCGTAGTACGGCGCGAACGCCTCGGCTATGTCCTCGTAGGAGTTGACGAAGTCGAGGACGTAGGGGCGCTTCTCGTACGGCGGGCATATCCTGTTGAGGCGCGACAGCGTCTGCACCGCCGAGAGGCCGTGGAGCTTCTTGGCGACGTACATCGCAGAAAGCAAAGGCTCGTCGAAGCCGGTCTGGTACTTGTCGGCCACTATGAGGATCCTGTAGCCGTCCTCATGGAACAAATCCGGCAGCTTGTCTTCGGCGAGCCCCCCGTTCATCCCCGACTCGGTGTACTTCTCGCCGTCGACAACGACGCTCTCCGAAAAGGCGACGAGCGCCTGGATGCGTCCCAGCTTCCCCATATTCCGACGCCGCAGTTCCTCGTACGCGAGGCGGTAGCGCACGGCAGCCTCGCGCCCCGAGGTGACTATCATCGCCTTCGCCTTGCCGCCCAAGTCGCCCTGGACCCTCTCGGTGAAGTGGTTCACCATCACCCGGAGGTTGCCGCTCACCGTGCCGTCATTGGTCGCGATGAGGTGGGCGAGCTGGCGCTTGGCCGCGGCGGACTCGAGCTCGGGGTCGTCGGGCACGGATTTCACCACTTT
This sequence comes from uncultured Coriobacteriaceae bacterium, assembly GCA_902795635.1. Lineage (GTDB taxonomy): Bacteria > Actinomycetota > Coriobacteriia > Coriobacteriales > Atopobiaceae > CADBMC01. The sequence continues at coordinate 1,675 of CADBMC010000179.1, forward strand.
GCAGAAGGAGTCGTAGGTAGTGTAGTTGGCGGTCACGTCGACGATGAAGCCCTCCTCGATCGCCTGGCGCATGGAGTAGAGATCGAACGCCTCCTTCTTCCCCTGTGCGTTGAGCGTGCCGAACATGTCGAGCGTCCGCCCGGTGGGGGTCGCGGTGAAGCCGACTATCGTGACGTTCCTCTGTCGGCCGGAGCGCGCGATGTCCTCGGAGATGGCGTCGGACACGAGGTCGATGCAGGACGGCTCCTCGGCATCAACATCGGAAAGCGCGCCATTGACGGCGGCCATGGTCTCGCCCGAGGTCGATCCGTGAGCCTCGTCGATGAGGACGGCGAACCGCGCGCCGGTGCCGTCGAAGATCCCCCCGTCGAGGTTGAGGAACGTCCCCATCGTGCACACCACGATGCGGTAGCCTCCCGTGAGCGCGCGAACGAGCTTGCTGGACTTGCTCGTCTCGCCGTGCTCGTCGACCTTGCCCTCGGAGTCGATGACCTTGATGGTCCCCGACGCCTTGGCCATGTCGACCACTGCCGCCTGGAGCTGCCGGTCCACGACGATGCGGTCGGTCACGATGAGGACCTTGTCGAAGAGCAGGTCGTCCTCGCCGTCGGCGTAGAGCCCCGCCAGTTTGTGGGCCAGCCAGCATATCGTGTTGGTCTTGCCGGATCCGGCGCTGTGCTCGACGAGGTAGTCGCGCATCGTCTTGTTCCTGCGGATGTCGTCCGCTATGCGCGTGACGGCGCGCAGCTGCTGGAAGCGCGGGAAAATCGGCTTCTCGTCTCTCTTCTTGTTGGTCTTCCTGTCGCGCGCGTAGTAGACGAAGTCGTAGACGAGGGAGAAC
>CADBMC010000180.1 GCA_902795635.1 uncultured Coriobacteriaceae bacterium
CCCGCCCACGGCCACGCCATGGCCGTCCAGGTACTTCGTGGTGGAGTGCGTGACGATGTCGGCGCCCCACTCGATGGGGCGGCAGTTCACGGGGGTGGCGAAGGTGTTGTCCACGATCAGGGGCACGCCGTGGGCGTGGGCGGCGTTGGCGAAGCGCTCGATGTCGAGCACGGCCAGGGCGGGGTTGGCGATGGTCTCGCCGAACACGCACTTGGTGTTGGGACGGAACGCCGCCTCGAGCTCCTCGTCGGCGCAGTCCGGCGCGACGAAGGTGACCTCGACGCCCATCTTGGCCATGGTGTGGGCGAGCAGGTTGTAGGTGCCGCCGTAGATGGTGGAGCTGGCCACCACGTGCCCGCCGTTCTCGCAGATGTTGAACACGGCGAAGAAGTTTGCCGCCTGCCCGGAGCTCGTGAGCATGCCCGCCGTGCCGCCCTCGAGGTTCGCGAGCTTCGCCGCCACCGCGTCGTTCGTGGGGTTCTGCAGCCTCGTGTAGAAGTAGCCCTCGGCCTCGAGGTCGAAGAGCGCGCCCATGGCGTCGGACGAGTCGTACTTGAACGTCGTGGACTGGATGATGGGCAGCTGCCTCGGCTCACCGTTCTTCGGGGTGTAGCCGGCTTGCACGCAGCGGGTCTCGATGCTCTCGGGCATGGCGGTCCTCCTTCGGTTGGCATCCGTACATTGTAGGTGCTATAGTCCGGGTCGCAGTTTCAGGGCGAGGTGGAATTCCTCACTGGCGGTATCGGGAACGCGCGCATGCGAGAACACCCGGAGCCCGCGACCCGCCGATAGGCGGCTGACCTGGTGAGATGCCAGGGCCAACGGTAAGAGTCCGGAGGGAAGAAACGGAGAATCCCATGGCACAGTCAGCTTCATCCACGGCGCGCGACGCCCACTCGACCTCTTCGCAGGAGGGCTGGTCCACCCAGCGCATCGCCATCACGGCGCTCTTCTGCGCGGTCGCGGCCATCTGCACGCTCTTCCTCGAGTTCCCGATCCTGCCCGGGGTCACGTTCCTCAAGTACGACCCCTCGGGCATCGTCGCGCTCATCGCCGGGCTCGCCTTCGGGCCGGCCATCGGTGTCGTCGTGAGCATCCTGCCCTACCTCGTGCACCTCGCCACCGAGTCGGGCCTCTACGGCACCGTCATGGCGGTGCTTGCCACGTTCGCGCTCGTGATGCCCGCCGCGCTCGTCTACCGCCGCAGCCGCACGGCGCGTGGCATGGCGCTCGGAATGGTGGCGGGCGGCGTCGTGTGCCTGGTCGCCTGCATCCTGGGCAACCTGCTCATCACCCCGCTCTACATGGGCGTGGGAGCCGACGTCGTGGTGGGCATGATCGTGCCCGCTCTGCTGCCGTTCAACGTGGCGAAGATCGTCATCAACTGCGTGGTGGCCGCCATCGCCTACAAGCCGGTCGCCAAGGCGATGGGCATCTAGCGGATGCGCGAGAGCCCCTCCTCAGCCATCGAGCTCGAGGCCGTCACGCTGCGCTATCCGCATGGCGTGACGGCCCTCGACCATGTGAGCCTCTCCATCGCGGCGGGCGAGCGCGTGTGCGTCCTGGGCGCGAACGGCTCGGGCAAGTCCACGCTGGCCTTGGCGTGCTGCGGCCTTCTCGCGCCGGACGAGGGAAGCGTCTCGCTCGTGGGCCACGCCTGCTGCGTGGACGGGCAGGTGGACCTGGCCGCCTACCGCGAGGCGCGGCGCGAGCTGGGGCTCGTGTTCCAGAACCCCGATGACCAGATCGTGACGACGGTGGTGGCCGAGGACGTGGCCTTCGGCCCCGAGAACCTCGGCGTCGCGCCCGACGAGATCGGCCGCAGGGTGGAGCGCGAGCTGCATCGCGTGGCCCTGCAGGAGCTCGCCGATGCCGACCCCTCGCGGCTCTCCGGCGGCCAGAAGCAGCGCGTGGCTATCGCGGGAGCGCTGGCGATGCGGCCCCGTGTGCTCGTGTTTGACGAGCCGGGCGCCCTGCTCGACATGCGCGGGCGGCGCTCCATCATGGCCGTCATGGGCAAGCTGGCCGCCGAGGGCGTTGCCGTGGTGCACGTGACCCACTTCATGGACGAGGCGCTCGCGGCCGACCGCGTGGTCGTGATGGACCACGGGCGCATCGCGCTCATGGGCACGCCGGAGGAGGTGTTCGCCAGCGTCGACGGGCTGCGCGGGCTCGGGCTGGAGCGGCCGTTCGCGGCGCGGCTCTCGGACCGCCTGCGCGACCGCGGGCTCGATGTGCCGTGGACTTGTGACGAGGCGGAGCTCGAGCGCGCCGTGGCCCATGCCGCGCAGCCAGCGCATGGCGAGCACACGGACGACGCGCGGACGGATGGCGCGCCCGCCTCCTCGGATGTGCCTGGCAAGGCCCCGACGCAGGGCGCGTCGACGGAGTCGGTCGTCTCCGTGCGGAACGTGAGCTACGCGTATGGGACGGCGGACGACGGGCGGCGGGGGAGGAAGGCGCTCGACGGCGTCTCGCTCGAGGTTCCCGCCGGCTCGACGCTCGCCATCGTGGGCCAGACGGGCTCGGGCAAGTCCACGCTGCTCCGCCTCGTCTGCGCGCTCGAAGCGCCGGATGCCGGCGAGGTCGTGGTGGCAGGCGTTCCCACGGCGCGCAAGCGCGACCGCCGGCGCCTGCACGGCAGGATCGGCCTCGTGATGCAGCGTCCCGAGCGGCAGCTCTTCGCGCAGACGGTGCGCGAGGACGTCTCGTTCGGCCCGCGCAACCTGGGCCTTCCTGCCGACGAGGTGGCGCGACGCTGCGACGAGGCGCTCGCGCTCGTGGGCCTCTCCGGCAAGGCCGACGCCTCTCCCTTCGAGCTCTCCGGCGGCCAGCAGCGTCTCTGTGCCATAGCGGGCATCCTCGCCATGCGCCCGCGGCTGCTCGTGCTGGACGAGCCCATGGCCGGGCTCGATCCGCGCGGAAGGGCAGAGCTCATGCGCATACTGGCCAGCGTGCGCGAGGGCGGTGCCACGATCGTGCAGGTGACGCACTCCATGGACGACGCCGCCCGCTGCGACCGCGTCGTCGTGCTCGACCGCTCGCACGTGATCATGGCCGGAAGGCCACGCGAGGTGTTCGCCGCGCGCCATGGGCAGGAGCTGCGCGACGTGGGGCTCGGAATGCCGCGCTCGCTCGAGGTCGCCCGCTCGCTTGAGGGAGCAGGCGTGCCATGCCTGGGCGAGCCGCTCGGCATCGACGAGCTTGCCGACGCGATCGCGCGGGCATGTGGGAAGGGGACGGCCTAGCATGGCGTTCCGCGTCTCCATCGGGCAGTACCATCCGGGCACGTCGCCCCTGCACCGGCTCGACCCGCGCACGAAGGCCGCCGGCGCGCTCGTCGTGTGCGTGGCGGTGTTCTTCATCGGCGACGCGGCCCAGCTCGCGCTCGGGTTCGCCTTCGCGCTGGCCATCGCCGCCCTCTCGCGGGTGCCGGTGGGCAAGCTCCTGCGCTCCATCCGACCGCTCGTGGCGGTCCTCTTCGTGCTCGGCATCTTCAACCTGCTGCTGGTGAGGTCCGGGCACGTGCTCGTGGGGCTCGGCTCCCTTGTTATCACGACCGGGGGCGTCAGGGCCGCGGTGCTCTACCCGCTGCGCATGGTCGTGGCCATCGTGGCCGTCGCGGTGCTCCTGCTCACGGCGACGCCCGCCCAGCTCGCGGACGCCTTCGACGCGGCCCTCGCGCCGCTCTCGCGCATCGGGCTTCCCGGCCACGAGCTGGCCATGGTGTTCTCGCTCATGCTTCGCTTCGTGCCCACCATCGCCGACGAGGCCTCCGCCATCGTGGACGCGCAGACGGTGCGTGGCGCCTCGCTGGGCGAGGGGTCGCCCGTGCGCCGCCTGAGGGCGGTCATCCCTGTCGTCGTCGCCCTGCTCGCGAGCTCCGCCCGGCACGCTGACGGCCTCGCCCGCGCGCTCGACGCGCGCTGCTACGAGGGCGGGTCGGGCAGGCGCACGCGCTGGCATCCGCTGCGCTTCGCCGTCCGCGATGCGGTGGCCGCGGCATGCGTCGCGGGCTTCTGCCTCGGACTCGCGCTCCTGGCATAGGGCCGCTCGCCCTCGGTCCCTCCCCACTCGGAACAAATAATGTCCGCGGGTCCTCCTACCGTTCCTATCGTGGGATTCGGTGTCTTCGGGACGATGGAGGGGAGAGGACATGTGTCGGGAACAGGGGAACGAAAAGCAAGAAGACGAGGAAGTCGGTCATGCCCAAGAGCAGCTCGAGGATGTAGGCCAGGTTGTGAATCCCGTCGGGGAGGACTCGCAGGAGCAGTCGGCGCCTCCGGAGGAGGGCGCGCAGGAGCAGGCGAGCCCTCAGGAGCCCGAACAGCCCGGGCAGCCAGAGGAAGCCGAGCAGAACGATGAGCCCGAGAAGCCCGAGGGTCCCGAGCAGCCCGAGGGTCCCGAGCAGCCCGAG
>CADBMC010000181.1 GCA_902795635.1 uncultured Coriobacteriaceae bacterium
AAGCCGTATGCAAAAGCCCGCCGCTTCGCCGCCAATTGGCATGAAATGGCGTTAAGCGGTTGAACCGATGCCGCGAACGGTAGGCCGCCCCTTAGTCGATCTTCTCGAAAAGATCCTTGCCGACCCCGCAGAGCGGGCAGGTGAAGTCGTCCGGTAGCTCCTCGTCTTCCGTCTCGTACACGTAGCCGCAGAGCGTGCAGCGGAAGTGGTGCAGACCGCCGGCAGCCGCGGCAGCGGGTGCGTCCTCACCTGCGGGCTCCTCCGCTCCAGGCACGAACGAGGAGGCCTTGGGCGGGGTCTTACCCTTGAGGACCGCGTGGTAGTAGGCATAGGTGAGCGGGGTCTCGTCGGAGAGGACCTCGGCATCGGCGACCTCGCCCACGAAGAGGGTGTGGGTACCCACATCGAGGGTCTTGACCACGCGGCAGGAGATCACGGCGCAGACGGCCTGGATGGGATGGGGGTCGCCAAGCTCGGTGCGGCCGCACTCGATGCCCTCGAACTTGTCGACATCGGCCGAGCTCTGGAAACCGAAGCGGGCGATGAGCTCCATGTCGGCGCGCTCGTCGAGGACGGACAGGGCGAAGTGGCCGGCGCGCGCGATCGCGCCCTCCGTGAAGTTGCCCTTGTTGACGACAACCTGGACCTGCAGGGGCTCGCTCGTGAGCTGCAGGCCGGTGTTGATCACGCAGCCGGCGGCCTTCTCGCCGTCGTCCGCACAGACCACGTAGAGTCCACTCGGGAACTTGTAGAGGGCGGTCGCATCCATGTCTTCCTCCTTTTCGACTGGAGCGTTGCGCTGCGCCTAGCGGCGGTTCTTCTCCTTCATGGCGCGCTCGATGTCGCGCTGGACATCGCGCTTGGCCATGTCGGAGCGCTTGTCGTAGAGCTTCTTGCCCCGCGCGAGGCCCACCACGAGCTTGACGCGATTGCGCTCATCGAAGAAGAGCTCGAGCGGGACCAGGGCCATGCCTTTGACGCGCAGCTTGGCATCGAGATAATCGATCTGCTTGCGATGGAGCAGGAGCTTGCGCTTGCGGTCCGGGTCCACGTTGAACACCGAGCCGTGGCTGTAGGGGTGGATGTGCACGCCGTGCAGCCAGCCCTCCCCGCCTCTGATCAGGCAGAAGGCGTCGGTAATCTGGCAGGCGCGCTCACGCAGGGCGCGGACCTCGGTGCCCTTGAGCACGACTCCTGCCTCGAAGGTCTCCTCGATGCTGAACTCGTGACGGGCGGAGCGGTTGCGCGCGATGGTCTTCTTCTCGCGGACGCCTTTTTTCTCGGGATGGGGCATGGCGCCTTACGCCTCCCCTTCTCCGTCGGACTCGGACTCGTTGATGAGCTCGAGCAGGGCTGCCGCAGCAGGAGCCCCTACCAGGTCGCGTGCCTGGACCATCCAACTCGTCGCCTGGGCCTTGTCGCCCGCACGGGCGGCGTCGGAGGCGCACATGAGAAGGCAGACGGCGACCTCTGCGTTCGCGGCGTCGGGAAGGCCCTCTGCTGCGAGGAGCTCGGAGGCGCGCTCGTCTGTGATCGAGTCGGGGTCCGATGCGGTGCCCGCAGCCTGGTCGAGGGCAGCCGCAAGCGCATCGTCGTGGGCGCCGAGGCGCCGCGCGCAGCGCAGGGCGGCGGCTGCCTGCTCATCGCGGCCGGTCTGCTGGAAATGGCGGGCGAAGTTCAGGAAAGCGCGGGAGAGATGGCGGACATCGCTCGCACGCTCGAAGACGGAGTAGCTGAGGGCGAGGTACTCGTTGAGGTCGCCCGCGGTCAGGAAGAGGTCTGCCAGGTCGAGCCTGTAGGCGCAGCCCATGGGGTTCCAGCGGCAGGCCTGCTTGAGGGCGTTGGTCGCGGCCTCGTAGTCGCCCAGGCGCACATGGGCGAGGGCGAGGTCGGAGTAGAGGCGGTCGAGGGGCTCGCCGAAATCGTGGAGCTCGCGGGGATCTCCCTCGACGCGGCGGTAGGCAAGGCGCTCGAAGATGGTCGGGAAGCTGAACCACTGGACCTCGTCGGTGGCGACGCAGTTCCTGTCGACGTACTCCTCGACGTCCTCGGCCAGACGGCTCAGAAGCTCGAGCGCGAGCTCGTCCTCGCCGGAAATGAGCAGCGACTCCGCGGCCGCGAGCTCGTCTGTGAGTTGTGCCTGCTCTGCCATTGAAGCTCCAAGCGCTTGCTGTGCGGCGCAGCCGCCGCCTTACGGATGACTAGTGTAGCGCAGACGGGGCCCTACGCCTTGGTCCCCAGCAGCTCCAGGTCGATGTAGCCGCGCATGATGTCGACGGATGCGACGCGCACGGCGACCCGCTTACCCGGCCTCCAGACCCTCCCGGTCGACTGGCCCTCCAGGACGAGGCGCTCGGGGTCGAAGGACACCCACTCGTCGCCCATCAGGCGCATGGGCACCATGCCCTCGACGCCAAGCTCCTCCAGGACGACGTACATGCCGTGCGCCTCGCAGCCGCTCACGATGCCCGCATAGGCCTCGCCCACATGCGAGGACATGAACTCGGCGAGCTTGATGCGCTGGGTCTGGCGCTCGGCAGCGTCCGCGACGCGCTCCTGCTCGGAGCAACGCTGGCAGATGAGGGCGAGCGTGTCCTCGGGCATGCGCATCGCGTCGTCTGCAAGCAGGCCCTTGAGGGCGCGATGGGCGAGGATGTCCGGGTAGCGGCGGATCGGAGAGGTGAAGTGCAGGTAGGCCGAGGCTCCGAGGGCGTAGTGGCCGAGGTTGTGCGGGAGGTACTCGGCGCGCGACTGCATCCTGAGGCAGAGGGCGTTCACGCTCTGCTCCGCGTCGCTGCCCTTCGCACGCTCAAGCAGCTCCTGATAGGCAAAGGGATCGCCGCCCATGAGGCGATC
>CADBMC010000182.1 GCA_902795635.1 uncultured Coriobacteriaceae bacterium
CAAGCCCGGCCGCGTGATGTTCGAGATCGCCGACGTTGACGAGGCGACCGCCAAGGAGGCCCTGCGTCTCGCTCAGCACAAGCTTCCCAGCAAGACCAAGATCGTGTCCCGCGCCGATGTGACGGGGGAGGAATAGCACATGAAGCCAAGTGAGATTCGCGAGCTCACCGACGAAGAGCTTGCTAAGAAGCTCGATGAGGGCCGTGCCGAGCTCTTCAACCTGCGATTCCAGATGGCCACCAGCCAGCTGGACAACACCGCCCGCGTGAAGACCGTCAAGCGCGACATCGCCCGCGTCCAGACCGAGATGCGCGCACGTCAGCTTGCCGCCGAGGCCGCTGCTGCGCAGCAGAACTAGCAGGAGCGTGAACAATGGCTGAGACCGAAACCAGGAACCGCAGGAAGGTCCGCACGGGCGTCGTCGTCTCGCTCTCCGGCGAGAAGAGCTGCGTCGTGCAGATCAACTACCGCAAGCGCCACCCGAAGTACGGCAAGATGATGACCGTCTCCAAGAAGCTCCACTGCCACGACGAGGAGGGCATCGCCGGCATCGGCGACACCGTCGACGTCATGGAGACGCGTCCCATCTCCAAGACCAAGCGCTGGCGCATCGTCCGCATCGTCGAGAAGGCGAAGTAGCCACCGAGGAATTGCTTCCGCCGCATGTGCGTGCCTTGCGTGGGCGCACCTCTGCGACGGGAAGTACGGAGGATTAGCAATGATTCAGATGGAGACCATGCTCAACGTCGCCGACAACTCCGGCGCGCGTCGAGTGAAGTGCATCAAGGTCCTCGGCGGCTCCAAGCGTCGCTATGCCGGCATCGCCGACGTCGTGATCTGCGCCGTCCAGGAGGCCACCCCCGGTGGCAACGTCAAGAAGGGCGACATCGTCCGCTGCGTGATCGTGCGCACCAAGAAGGAGACCCGCCGCAAGGACGGCTCCTACATCCGCTTCGACCAGAACGCCTGCGTCCTGATCGACAAGGACGGCGCGCCGGTCGGCACCCGCATCTTCGGGCCCGTGGCCCGCGAGCTGCGTGACCGCAGGTACATGAGGATCGTCTCGCTCGCACCCGAGACGCTTTAGAGGGGGAGTAGAGATGGCGAAGATGAACGTGAGGAAGGGCGACACCGTCGAGGTGCTCGCCGGCAAGGACAAGGGCGCCCGCGGCGAGGTCATCGAGGCCCGTCCGGCCGAGGGCAAGGTCGTCGTGCGCGACGTCGCCGTCGTGAAGAAGGCCGTGCGCCCGAACCCGCTGAGGACCGAGGGCGGCATCGTCTCCCAGGAGGCCGCGATCGACGTGTCCAACGTCGCGCTCGTGTGCCCGACCTGCGGTAAGGCGACCCGCGTCGGCCACGCCGTGGACGAGAACGGCAAGAAGGTCCGCGTCTGCAAGAAGTGCGGCGCGCAGTTCTAGCCGAGGCCGCCCCTTCCGGGCGAACAGGAACGACAAGACGAGGCCGGCCCGCATGGGTCGGCCTTCTTCTTTCCTCGAAGAGATAAGACAAAACCGTCCATCGCCCCGCCCATGCGACCGCCCATCCGATGGATGGGAGACGTCTGCGCGGCATGGCCTATCGTAGGCAGATGGGGGATTTCCCCAGCCGCACGATCCGTCAGGTCGCACGCGAGCCTGCCGTCGGCGCCGGACGCCGAAGGAGGCCGGAAAGGAGAGCGCATGTCCAAGGAAGAGCTGGCAGGAAGGGTCATCGGCATCACGGGTGCCGGAAGCGGCATGGGCCGTTGGATGTCGGAGGACCTGGCTGCCTGCGGCGCCAAGATCGCCTGCATCGACCTCAACGGCGACCAGGCCCAGATCACGGCCGACGCCATCGCCAAGGCCGGCGGCACGGCCGTCGCGTATCAGGTCGACGTCCGCGACAAGTCGGCCGTCCAGGGCGTCGTGGACTCCGTCGAGGCCGACCTCGGGCCCATCGGCAGCTGGATCAACTGCGCCGGCGTCTCGAAGATGGTCCCCTTCATGGAGATGGAGGAGTCCCTGTGGGACCTCACCATCGACGTGAACCTGAAGGGCACCATGCTGTGCTGCCAGGCCGTCATCAAGAAGATGCTCGAGCACGGCGGCGGCACCATCGTGAACATGTCGTCGATCTCCGGCCGTGAGGGCAGCTCCTGGCAGGAGGCCTACTGCGCGAGCAAGTTCGGCGTGATCGGCCTCTCCGAGTCCATCGCCAAGGAGTATGCGGCCGACAACATCCGCGTGAACATGATCTGCCCGGGCACCGTCCACACCGAGATGTGGGACAGGCTCAAGTACGAGTACAGCAAGAAGAAGGGCTTCGAGCCGGACGAGTGGCAGGACTTCTTCGAGAACCGCATCCCGATGCATCGCCTGTGCTATCGCGAGGACGTCACGAACGCGGCGATCTTCCTGCTCACGAACGACTCGGCCTACCTCACCGGCCAGTGGATCATGCTGGCCGGCGGCGACCACATGGAGTAGCCGCAGCCCCCATCGGCTTGCGAGGCCGCGCCGTCGGACATGCTCCGGCGGCGCGGCTCTTCGCATCGGCACGAGGTCTGCGTGGTGGGCGAAGGGGTCCGAGATGCCCGGGGAGGATGTGCGACCATGATGTCGGACCGTCCGTGCCGCCTTACCATCACCTAACCTAAACAACCGTTGACGAACGCCCATCTCATGGGGCTGCATCGCCATCACGGATACACTTGGGCAAGGCCCGAGGCGCGCAGGCGCGCTTGGGCATTCGCAAGCACCTGAAGGGGGAGGGCATATGTACGGAACCTACGGATATGGCGACCAATACGGCGGAACGTCGTTGACCGGGGTCGGGATCTTCCTTGGCATCCTCATGATCCTATTCGTCGTCGCCATCATCGTGACGATCGTCGGGACCGTGATGATCTACCGCAAGTACGTCTCGAACGGCGAGAAGCCCGCGTTCAGCTTCAAGGACAAGAGCACCTGGGGCCCGTTCTTCCAGTTCGACAACCTCATCGTCGACAAGCTCCTCAAGGCCCTCTACATCCTCTCGGCCCTCGGCTTCGGGGTCTTCCAGATCGCCATCCTGCTCGCCAGCCTATCCCTTGGCTTCGGCGGCTTCCTCCTCATGCTCGTGCTGGTCGTGATCTGCACCGTCATCGGCGAGCTTGCCATCAGGCTACAGTTCGAGCTCACGATGCTGAACGTGCTCATCGCGAAGAACACCACCGACATCAAGAGGGCCGTATGCCACTCGGACAAGCCCTCGCTTCCGGGCAGCGCGCCTGCTCCCGCGCCGCAGGCTCCCGTCCCTCCCGTGGCGCCCGTCGCCCCGGCCCCTGCGCCAGCGCCTGAGTCGCAGGCCTCTGCGCCGGCAGCCCCGGCGACTCCCGTGGCCCCTGCCCCCGTCGTCCCGGAGGCCTCGGCTGCCCCGGCGGCTCCCGTCGCCCCGGCCGCTCCCGACAAGGTCATCTGCCCGAACTGCGGCGCAGAGAACGAGGCGGACGCCAACTTCTGCCTGCAGTGCGGTACCAAGCTCAAGTAGCGAGCCCCATCCCGTCGAGCCCGGCGTGCAACGCCGAGGGCAAGGCAAGCGAGCATGCGCATCGCGAGGGCGACGGAGGCGAGATGCCCCGTCGCCCTCGTCTGTGAGAGCCACGTATGCCTCGCTATGTGCAGGCATTGAGAATGGCCCGGAATCGTGCGAATCACCTTGGCATCCGTGGCGATGAGGGCTAATATCTACCTTTGCGCCTCCAGGCGGATTCTGTCGTCATGCCGAGAGGCCGAATGGCTCCTGGGAGCTGCCGTCCCAGGTGGTGCGAGGCCAACCCCGCACGTAAACCACCACGATTCGAAGGAGTGAACATGGCAAAGAAGGAGAAGAAGGCGCAGGACAACGTCCAGGACGCCCAGGCGAACGCGCCCGAGACCCCGCGTCTGAAGAAGAAGTACTACGACGAGGTCCGCGACGAGCTGCAGAAGCAGTTCGGCTACCAGAACGTGATGCAGATCCCGAAGTTCGAGAAGATCGTCGTGAATATGGGCGTCGGCGAGGCCGCCACCGACTCCAAGGCCATCGACGGCGCCGTCGCGGACCTGCGCACCATCACCGGCCAGCAGCCGCTGGTCACGCATGCCCGCAAGTCCATCGCAACCTTCAAGCTCCGTGCCGGCATGCCCATCGGCGCCAAGGTCACCCTGCGCGGCGACCGCATGTGGGAGTTCCTCGACCGCCTCATCGCCGTCGCCATCCCGCGCATCCGCGACTTCCGCGGTCTGAGCGCCAAGAGCTTCGACGGCCACGGCAACTACTCCATGGGCGTCACCGAGCAGCTCATCTTCCCGGAGATCGAGTTCGACAAG
>CADBMC010000183.1 GCA_902795635.1 uncultured Coriobacteriaceae bacterium
CAGAAGGCCCGCGAGGTCATCCGCCAGGCGCTCGCCGAGAAGCAGAACGAGCTCGACGAGATCGACCGCCTCAAGCAGTCCCGCGAGGACTTCCGCACCGAGTACAAGAACCTGCTCCAGCGCTTCATGGACGACGCGGAGGCGGCGTTCCCCAACGGCGTCCTGACGAGCTCCGCCGCATCCCAGGAGCCCCACGTCTCCACCTACGAGACGCCTGCCCCTGCCCCCGCCGCGGACGCCAATGCGCAGGCGTTCTCCTCGAACGTCCCGGAGGTCCCCGCCGTCGGGGTCGACGACCTGGACTAGCGCCTGACCTGCGTCGCCGGCTGGCGTCGCGAGAACATGAACGGAAAGCCTGGAGGGTCCTGCTTGGCGGGGCCCTCCTCCTATTCGGGCGGGATCCGGGCAGGCATGTCCCGCCCAAGCGTTCCCCGGTAGCGTTCGGGCGCGGGTCCGGCATCTGCCGAGCGAGGCGCGAGCTCGGGAAGGCCCGCCCAGAGGCGCCGTGGCATCCAGGACATGCGGAGGTCGTAGCCGCGCTGCTCCTTGCGCCTGCCTTGGAGCTCCATCGCGTCGTAGAAGCTCTGCCACATCGCGCGCACGTAGCGCTCGTCGGAGGAGGGGACGTGGGAGCCGTCCTCCATGAGGCGGGCGAGCAGCGCCTCGTCGAGCCTCACGACCTCGAGCCTGCGGTCGTGGAGAGCGGCCGTGGCATGGACGGGGTCCACGAGGCAGAAGCGCTCCGTGCCCATGCGCGCGGCGAAGTAGCCGGAGGTGAGCGGCAGCGTGTCCGCCTTGGGACGGAAGACGCCCCAGAACGAGCCGTCCTCGAGCTCGGAGAACCTCACGAACTGCCGCGTGCGCTCGCACTCGTTCGCGACGGAGCGCGCGAGGTCCTCCATGGGGGCGACGTCCGGGTCCGCGAGCATGTCCCGTATGCGCGGCCCCGCCTCGAACGCCCGCCTGACGTAGCGCAGCACCGCGTCGGGCATGGCGGGGCTGTCCGAGGCGCAGGCGTAGACGACGCGCCTGGCGCAAGCCTTCTCGCAGCCCCTGCCGCAGCGCCCGCCTGTGGCCCGCGGGCAGCCGCGGGCGCAGCGCCTCACGAGCCCCTGGTAGACGCGGATCGCGAGCCTTGGGTCCTCGGGTACCCGTACCGTGCGTTCGAGCAGCGTCGGCTCGAAGGAGGCGGCCGAGGCGAGGCGCAGCCGGGACGCGTCCGCGTGGGCGAGGTAAGTGGCGGCCACGCCCGTGAGCACGCCCTCTGCCGTGGGCTCGCACACGAGCACGACGCGCTCGCCGTGGCCGAGCGCGCAGGCGAGCTCCTCCGTCGCGGCTGCCGCGGCAGGCGTGGGCACGGCCTCAGAAGAGGCTGAGCTGGCCCTCGGCAGCCCGACGCGTCCTGTTGTACCTGCTTGCGGCGGCATCCGCGATCACCTCCCGGCGTATGAGCTCGCGGTCGAGAGGGGCGTCGCCCTCGCGCGCCCCGGAGCAGGTAACGAAGAAGCGCGCCCTCCTCATGACGATGTGCAGGCGCCGCAGGTCGTCGAAGCCCAAGGGATGGCCCCTGCGCGCGGAGCGGATCCGCTGCGCGCCGGTGACCCCTATGCCCGGCACGCGCAGGAGGTCCTCGTAGCTGGCCTCGTTCACCTCGACGGGGAAGCGGTCGAGATTCGCGAGCGCCCATGCCGTCTTGGGGTCCACGTCCAAATCGAGCCAAGGCGCCTCGGGGCTCACGAGCTCGTCGGGCGTGAAGCCGTAGAAGCGCATGAGCCAGTCCGCCTGGTAGAGGCGATGCTCGCGGCGAAGCGGCACCGGCTGGGAGGTTTCGGGCAGGAGCGGGTCGGCAATCGTGGGGACGTAGGCGGAGAAGAAGACGCGCTTCAGCGAGAAGCGCTGGTAGAGCGCCTGCGAGAGCTTGAGGACATGGTTGTCGTCCTCGGGGGAGGCCCCGATGATGAGCTGCGTGGACTGCCCTGCCGGCACGAAGCGGCGCGGCGCGGGTCCGCGGGCGTCGCCCTGCCTGCGTACGGGCCGCGCTCGCACGGCGGCATCGATGCCTGCCGCGGGGTCCACGATGCCCTCGCGGGCGGAAGGCGAGAGGCCGGTCGCGCGCACGTCCAGGTCCTCCCGGCTGCACGAGGCGCGCCGGATCTGCCCGCCTCGCCTCCCTCCTGCCGAAGGGAGGCGGCGCTCCCGCTCGATGGACGAGGCGATCTGCGCCATGGGGCGCATGACGTCGGCCGCATGCTTGTCGGGGCACAGCGCCTCGAGCGACCGCGCGCTCGGCAGCTCGATGTTCACGCTCATGCGGTCCGCAAGCCGCCCGAGCTCGTCCAGGAGCTCCGGCGAGGTGCCGGGGATCGCCTTCGCGTGCACGTAGCCGTTGAAGCGCAGGTCCTGGCGCAGTATGCGCAGGCAGCGGATCATGCGCTCGGTGGTTGCGTCCGCGTCCCCCAGCACTCCCGAGGAGAGGAAGAGCCCCTCGATGTAGTTGCGCTTGTAGAAGTCCACGGTGAGCTCCGCAAGCTCGCGCGGCTCGAACGTCGCCCGCGCGCAGGAGTTCGAGCGCCTGTTCACGCAATAGACGCAGTCGAACGAGCATGCGTTGCTCATGAGGACCTTCAGAAGCGTTATGCATCGCCCGTCCGCCGTGAACGAATGGCAGCATCCGGCATTGCTCGCCATCCCGAGGCTTCCCGCCTTCGGGCCGCGCTCTATGCCCGACGAGGTGCAGGCCGCGTCGTATTTTGCAGCCTCGGCAAGAATCCCCAGCTTGGCAAGGGTATCCACAGGTCTTGTGCCTCCTTGCGCCGGATGCTCGCCGGCATCTTCTGGTACGAACCTATGTTCTGTTCCAGTCTAGGCATCGCGAGGTGGCAGTACAAGTGTTCTATCGACGAAGGCGCGCCGAGGCTGGCCGTGCCTCGCCCGTGTGGCCTCGGGGTTCCATCTCTCGAAACGAACGCGTGCGAAGGAGGAAACCCGCGGACACCGCATCGAAAGAATCGCCCCGCATATTGCACGGACGGTCTCGGCGGCTTGGGGGCGGGCCGCCGGACGTCTGCCTGGCACGCCCCAACGGAATATTGGGGGGCACATGAGCGAAGCGGACACCGCGTTCGTGCTGATCTGCTCGGCGTTCGTCCTGTTCATGACGCCTGGCCTGGCATTCTTCTACGGAGGGCTGGGGCGCAGGAAGAACGTCGTCAACAACATCCTGGCATCCATCTTCATCGTGGGACTCGAGATCGTGCTGTGGATGCTCGTGGGCTTCTCGCTCGCGTTCGGCGAGGACCACGGCGGCGTCATCGGCGGCCTCGACTACCTGCTCATGAACGGCGTGAGCTCGTCCGAGGCGGGCCCGTACGCCTCCACCATCCCGTTTATGGCGTATGCCCTCTTCCAGATGATGTTCGCCGTCATCACGCCGGCGCTCATCACGGGCTCCGTCGCCGGGAGGATGCGCTTCGAGGCGCTCTTCCTCTTCATCCTGGCGTGGAGCCTCGTCGTCTACTATCCCATCGCCCACATGGTGTGGGGCCAGGGAGGCTTCCTGGCCGAGATCGGGAGCGTGGACTTCGCGGGCGGCAACGTGGTGCACATCAGCTCGGGCGCATCGGCGCTCGTCCTATGCGTGGCGCTCGGGAGGCGCAACGGCTTCGCCGAGGTCAGCTACCGCGTCCACAACATCCCGCTCGTGGCCATCGGCGCGACCGTCCTGTTGTTCGGCTGGTTCGGCTTCAACGCGGGATCGGCCCTTGCCGCCGACGGCCTTGCCGTCCATGCCTTCGCCACCACGGCCCTCTCCGCGGCCTCGGCCGAGTTGGGCTGGATGGTGATGGACGTGATCCTCGACCGCAAGCCCACGCTCGTCGGCGCCTGCACGGGCCTCGTCATCGGGTTTGTGGCCATCACGCCCGGCTGCGGGTTCGTGCCGCTGGCGGCGGCCATCCCCATCGGGTTCTTCGGCAGCGTGATCTGCTGCCTGTCGTGCTCGCGGCTCAAGGCGCGCTTCGGCTACGACGACGCGCTCGACGCCTTCGGCTGCCATGGCATCGGCGGCATGTGGGGCGGCATCGCAACCGGCATCTTCGCGAGCAAGGCGGTGAACCCCGCCCTGGGGTGGAACGGGCTCATATACGGCGAGACGGAGCTCTTCTGCGCGCAGCTGCTCTCCATCTTCGTCACCATCGCCCTGGCCATCGTGGGCTCGCTCGTGTGCATCGCCGTCGTGCGCGCGCTCTGTGGCGGCAGGCTGCGCGTGAGCGAGCGCGAGGAGCGCGAGGGGCTCGACCTCTCGCAGCACGGCGAGCGCGTGCATCCTTCCTTCAACGGCCTGGACGACTAGGGGGCACACATGATCAAGGTCGAGGCAATCGTGCGCGAGGACCGGCTTGAGGACGTCAAGGACGCCCTGCGCGCCGTCGACGTGCGCGGCATCACGGTGAGCCAGGTCATGGGCTGCGGGACCCAGCTGGGCTACACCCATCGCGTCCGCGGCGGCAAGGCGGTCATGAACATGCTGCCCAAGGCCAAGTTCGAGATAGTCGTCTCCGACGAGGAGTGGGCGGAGCGCACGGTGAACGCCATCGTGAAGGCCGCCTACACCGGCGAGCCGGGCGACGGCAAGGTGTTCTGGTATCCCATCGACCACGCCGTGCGCATCCGCACGGGCGAGAGGGACGTGGAGGCCATCACGCCGGCGCCTAATCCGGTCGTCGAGGAGGAGTAGCGTCTCTGGGCCGGAGCCGTCGGCGGCGGGCCGCAAGCGGGGCCGTCGGCGGCGGGTCGGCGAAGGAAGGCGCGAAGCGGGCCTGTAAGCCGGGTTCTGTCGAGGACGATCATTTATCTAGGACCGCCGTTGCCGACGGCCTCGAGCGCGCAACCCGAGCGCGGTGCGGGCCACACCATGGCGCTCCTATTTGCGCTTGCTCCGGAAGGGGCTTGCCAAGCCGCCCGGTCGCCCGGACGCTGGTGGTCTCTTGCACCACCGTTTCAGCTTTTCTCTCACCCGCTCGCGCGGGCAGCGGGAGTCTTCTTTTCTGCGGCGCTTTCCGTCGGGTCGCCCCGCC
>CADBMC010000184.1 GCA_902795635.1 uncultured Coriobacteriaceae bacterium
TCCCACACGGTGTAGCCGCGTGCCTCGAAGGTCGCGCGCAAGCCACCAGACGGCAGACTCGAGGCGTCGGGCTCGCCCTGCACGAGCTCCTTGCCGCTGAAGGCCATAATCACCGTGCCGTCGTGGTTGGGGTTGATGAAGCTGTCGTGCTTCTCGCTCGTGATGCCGTTGAGGGGCTGGAACCAGTGCGTGTAGTGCGTGGCACCGTTCTCCATCGCCCATTCCTTCATGGCGTGGGCGACCTCGTTGGCGATGTCGAGGTTCAGGGGCTCGCCGTCGTGGATGACGCGGCAGAGCTCCTTGTACGTCGGCTTCGGCAGCCGCTCGCGCATGGTTGCCTCGCCGAACTCGAGGCAGCCGTACTCCTCCTGGACCTTGTTGTTCATAGGCGACCTGCTTCCTTCCCGTGGCACTCGGCCGTGGTCCGCACGCGCTGCATGCCATGGCTTAGGTGACGTCGCCGGCCGGCAGGGATCGCCCGGCAGAGCCGACGTCGCTCGGACGACCCCACAGTATACGGGCTTTGTAAATGGCTCATTTCCGATGTGCTACGCCTCACGTACAAGCGGCGTCTGTGCCTTCTGCCTGCGCGGATGCGGGCAGGCAGAATGGCGTCGTGGGTCAACGATACAATGCTTCGCGTACAGGCGACGAGCGAGGAGCGACATGGCAGAGACCACCCAGGGAAACGACAGGGACACCATGCAGGCAACGCCCGCGGGCGCGGGGAAGGCGCCTGCCGCGAGCGAGCGGCGCACCATCGCCTGCGTGGACGGCAACTCGCTCATGCACCGTGCGTTCCACGCGATCCCGCCCACCATGACGGCGCCGGACGGCCGGCCCACGAACGCCATCTTCGGCTTCGCGTCCATGCTGCAGAAGCTCGTGGAGACCTTCCGCCCCGACGGGCTCGTCATCGCCTTCGACAAGGGCAAGCCAAAGGTGCGCATGGAGATGCTCCCGCAGTACAAGGCGCAGCGCCCGCCCATGGACCCCACCCTGCACGAGCAGTTCCCCATGGTGAAGGACCTGCTGCGCACCATGGACGTGCCCGTGGTGGAGCTCGAGGGCTGGGAGGGCGACGACATCCTGGGCACGCTGGCGGCACGCGGCGAGGCGGCCGGCTACGAGATGCTCATCGTCACCGGCGACCGCGACATGTACCAGCTCTCCACCGACCACGTGCGGGTCGTAACCACCAAGAAGGGCCTCTCCGACGTTGCCATCATGACACCCGAGAGCGTGGCCGACCTCTACGGCGGCATCACGCCCGCGCTCGTGCCGGACTTCTACGGGCTCAAGGGCGACTCCTCCGACAACATCCCCGGCGTGCCGGGCATCGGCCCCAAGAAGGCGGCCGCCCTCATCGGCCAGTATGGCGACCTGGACCAGGTGATTGCCCATGCCGACGAGGTGAAGGGCAAGATGGGCGAGAACCTGCGGGCTCACGTGGACGACGCGCTGCTCTCCCGCAAGGTGGCCACGATCCGCCGCGATGCCCCGGTGGAGCTCGACCTCGCCGACGCCCGGTTCCCCACGTTCGACCCCGAGGAGGTGCGGCGCGCCTTCGCCGCCCTCGGCTTCAACGCCATAGCCAACCGCATGGCGGCGCTCGGCGCCGGCTCGGACGCGGCGCAGGCAGCACGCTCGGACGCCCCCGCCTTCGACGCCGGCGAGCTCGTGGAGGGTGCCGGCGCCGAGGCCGCGCTCGAGGCCGCCTGCGCCCAAGGCTCGTGGTTGGGCGTTGCGCTCGGGTCCCCCGAGGCTTCCAAGCAGATGGCGCTCGCGCTCGACGAGGGCCCGGAGGGCCCCGCCGGCCCCACGCTATGGGTGTCCACCCCCAAGCGCCTGATTCGGCTCGAGGGCGACGCGGTGCCGGATGCGCTCGTGCGGCTCCTGGGCCGCGCGCACGTGGCCGCGGGCGACGTGAAGGCGCTCATGCACCATATATATCCTGCGGACTCCTCCAAGCCCGCGGCCATGGAGGCGGCAGACGTGGCGCCGGAGCGCATCTTCGACGTGGGCGTCGCCGCCTACCTGCTGGACTCCTCCAAGGGCTCGTATCCTGTGGCCGAGGTGGCCGAGCGCTACCTGGACCACGCCCTCCCCGAGCCCACCGACGAGCTTCCCGCCGCGGCCATAGAGGCCGTGGCTTGCCGCGAGCTTGCGGGCGTGCTCGCAGAGGCGCTCGAGCGCGACGACGCCGGGGACGCGGGCAGCGGCAAGGGGCTCTTCGAGGGCATCGAGATGCCGCTGCTGCCCGTGCTCGCCCACATGGAGCGCACGGGGCTTGCCGTGGACCCGAAGGCGCTGGCCGCGCAGTCCGCCGAGCTCACGGCCGACATCGAGGCCGAGCGCGCCAAGATCCAGGCCGCGGCGGGCGAGGAGTTCAACATCGACTCCCCCTCGCAGCTCTCGCACGTGCTGTTCGACGTGCTGGGACTCCCCACGAAGGGGCTCAAGAAGACCCGCTCGGGCTTCTACTCCACCAACGCCCGCGTCCTGGGCGACCTCGCGCAGACGAGCGACGTGGTGGCTGCCGTGCTGGACTACCGCGAGAAGAACAAGATCCGTTCCACCTACCTTGACGCCCTGCCGGCGCTCGTGGCAGGCGACGGGCGCATCCATACGACCCTCAACCAGACGGTGGCCGCCACCGGGCGCCTCTCGAGCTCCAACCCCAACCTGCAGAACATCCCCACGCGCTCCGAGTTGGGCCATCGCGTGCGCAAGGCGTTCGGCGTGGGGGAGGGCAACGTGTTCCTGGCCTGCGACTACTCCCAGATCGAGCTCAGGCTGCTCGCGCACCTCTCCGCCGACGAGCACCTGGTGGCCGCCTTCTGCGAGGGCGAGGACTTCCATGCCGCCACGGCGGCGCGCGTCTTCGGGGTGGCGCCCGAGGAGGTCACGCCGCAGCTGAGGAGCCGCGCGAAGGCGGTCAACTTCGGCATCGTCTACGGGCAGCAGGCCTACGGGCTCTCGCAGTCGCTCAAGATCCCCATGGCCGAGGCGCAATCCATGATCGACCGCTACTTCGAGGCCTACCCCGGCGTGAGGAGGTTCCTCGACGAGACGGTCGCCTTCGCGCGCACCCACAAGTGGGTGGCCACCATGTGGGGCCGCAAGCGCCACATCCCCGACATCGACGCCCGCAACCCGCAGCTGCGCTCGTTCGCCGAGCGCACGGCCATGAACCACCCGATGCAGGGATCTGCGGCCGACATCATCAAGCTCGCGATGGTCGCGGTGGAGCGACGCCTCCAGCATGAGGGGCTGCACGCCAAGATGGTGCTGCAGATCCACGACGAGCTGGACTTCGAGGTCCCGGAGGCGGAGGCCGAGGAGCTTGCCGCCGTCGTGCAGGAGGAGATGCAGGGCGTGGTCGAGCTCAGGGTGCCGCTTCTGGCGGAGCCTTCCTGGGGGCCCACCTGGGCGGAGGCAAAGTAGATGGCCGTGCCGGCTACAGCCCGCGTGACCGTCTACACCGACGGCTCCTCGAAGGGAAACCCCGGCCCCGGCGGCTACGGGGCCGTGCTCCTGTTCGTCGACGCTGCGGGCGTGGAGCATCGCAAGGAGCTCTCGGCTGGCTATGCGCTCACCACCAACAACCGCATGGAGCTCATGGCCCCGATTGCCGCCCTCGAGGCGCTCACGCGGCCCTGCCAGGTGGAGCTCCATTCCGACTCGCAGTACCTCGTGAACGCCTTCACGAAGGGATGGGTCGCGCGCTGGCAGCGGACGGGCTGGCGCACGGCCGGCAAGAAGCCCGTGAAGAACCGTGACCTGTGGGAGCGCCTGCTTGCCGCCGTGGCGCCGCACGAGGTGAGCTGGACGTGGGTCAAGGGTCATGCGGGCGACGACCTCAACGAGACCTGCGACCGGCTGGCCGTCTCCGCCGCCTCGCGCGACGCCTCCGAGCTTGCCGAGGACGCGGGCTTCCTCGCGCAGAAGAGGGAAGGGCTCCTCTAGCCTCGTGGCCTAGGCCTCGTGGCCATACGGGACATCCCTTCACAAATCCCAGCGGATGGGTATAGTTAGCTACGGTTAACGATTGGCTCGGCCGTCCCTTGGGCGGCCGGACGGTTCCCAGAGCTGGGAGGAGACGTCATGGTAGATGCTGTGATCCTGGTTGCCGTGGTGATCGGCATGGTGTTCGCGGTGCGTCATGCGGCGCAGGTGTTCTCGGGCAAGAAGGACTGCTGCTCGGGCGGGTCGAACGGCACCTGCCCGAAGTGCGCCGCCAAGAAGCAGGCGGCAGCGGAGCCGAGCTGCCCGAACTGCGCGAGCGAGCGCTAGGCTGGTTGCTATCCGGCTGCGCCGGCGCGGCGGGCATGCGTGCCGCGCCGGCGTCGGCTCGCGCTGGCGTCAGCTCGCGTCGACGTCGGTCTTTCCGATCATGATGTTCAGGATCTCGACGTCGGTGGGGTGCATGCCCACGCGGCCCACGTAGCCCATCGAGCGGATGGTCTTCTCGGCGTCGGAGGCCACGAGGCCGTCGCCCCCGCGGAACGAGTTCTCTCGCAGGGCCATGTCGCAGCCCAGGAGCGCCGCGTCCACCGATGCGGCGATCTTGGCGGCGCAGCTCGGCTTGGCGCCGTCGCATACGATGCCGCCGACGTTGGCGAGGGTGTTCACCACGGTGGCCTCGTAGTCGGAGAACGTGCCCCCGCGAAGCATGCATATGGCGCCGCCTGCGCCGCAGGCCGCGGTGACGGCGCCGCAGAAGGCCGAGAGCTCGCCGATGTAGCTCTTCGCATGCACGGCGGTGAGGTCGGAGAGCGCCACGGCGCGCACGAGCTCCTCGTCGAGGCTCCCCAGCTCGCGGGCGTATTCGAGGACGGGCATCGAGGCGGTGATCCCCTGGTTGCCCGAGCCGCAGATGATGACCACCGGCAGCGCGCACCCGCTCATGCGCGCGTCCGATCCCGCCGCCGCGCGGGCGCGAGCGCGGCACGTCACGTCGTCGTGGCGCGTGGCGAGCAGGGTGGAGCCGATGTTGGCTCCCCAGTCGCCGGCGAGCCCCTCGTCAGAGATTGCCTCGTTGAGCTCGAGCTGCCGGCGGATGGGCGCCTCGATGTCGGCCAGCCTCGCCGTGTGGGCGAACTCCCAGATGCTCGAGAGGGAGAGGCAGCTGCGCGCGTCCGCCGTGGCCGGGGTGGCAGGTCCGTCCCCCTCGCCTGTGCCATGCGCCTTTGGCAGGTACGGCGTGGGGTCGCATGCCTTCCCGTCGCGCACGAGCTCCACGATGTTGGTGTGCCTCTCGGCTATGGTCGCGCGCGACCACGAGTCGCCCGCATGGGCCGTGACCTGCACGTAGAGGTTGGGGACGTCCTCCGCCAGGGCGACGTCGCAATAGCCGGCGGAGATGAGCTCGGAGGCGCGCGAGCGCCCGGCGTCGTCCACCGCCTCGAGCACCTCGAGCGCGCGATGCGGGTCGCCGCCGACGGCGCCCAGGGTCGCCGCGGCCTCGATGCCGCGCAGCCCGCCCGAGTTCGGCACGGTCACGCTCTTCACGTTCTTGATGATGTTGCCGCTGCAGCGCACCTCCAGGCGCTCGGGCTCGCATCCGAGCACGTCGCGCGCCACCGCGGCGGCGAAGGCCACCGCGATCGGCTCTGTGCAGCCCAGCGCGCACACGAGCTCGTCGTGCAGGATCGCGACGTGCGATTCGTAGGTTGTCTCGTCCATGCTCCCCCCTCATCGGCCACTCATGTCATACCATGAATCATGGCAATCATCACTATGGGCCTCCCCGACCGAGCCGGAGACGCGCTCGAGGGGGCAGGGGCGGGCGGCGTTCGGGCATGCCCGCCTCTTGGACTAAGGAGGCATGCGTGGACGAGATCCTGGACATGACCATCAACGAGATGCCGCTGGCGGAGTTCGACTGCTCCTGCGGCAGGCATCACTCGTTCCCGGTTCATGACATCTCCATCCGCAAGGGCGCGATCGAGGACCTGCCGCGCGTCTGCGCGCCCTTCAAGGACGGCAAGCTGCTCGTGGTGTTCGACTCCAACACCTACGAGGTGGCGGGCCGCAAGGCCGTCGAGCTGCTGAAGGATGCAGGCTTCGACGTGAAGGAGCTCCTGTTCGAGACCGGCAAGGACATCCTCATCCCCGACGAGCGCACCGTGGGGCGCATCCTGCTCGAGTGCGAGCTCGGCACCTCGCTCATCGTCGCGGTGGGCTCGGGCTCCATCAACGACTCGGTGAAGTTCGTGACCTCGCGCATGAAGATCCCCTATGTGGTGGTGGGGACCGCGCCCTCCATGGACGGCTACGTCTCCGATGGCGCCCCGGTGATCATCGCCGGCCGCAAGTACTCGCCCCTCGCGCACCTCACCTACGGGCTCATCGGCGACACGGACATCCTCGCCACCGCCCCGCAGGACCTCATCTCGGCAGGCTTCGGCGACGTGGTGGGCAAGATCACGGCGCTCGTGGACTGGGACCTCTCGGTGAAGGTGACCGGCGAGTATCGCTGCGACACCTGCTGCACGCTCACCCAGCGCGCGCTCGACAAGTGCTTCGCCACGGCCGACGGCCTGCCGAGGCGCGACGGCGAGGCGCTCGGCGCGCTTATGGAGGCCCTCACCATGACGGGCGTCGCCATGGCGCTCATCAACGTGAGCCGCCCGGCGTCGGGGACCGAGCACCTCTTCTCGCACTTCTGGGAGATGGACTCGATCGCCCGCGGGGAGAACCCGCACCACCACGGGCTGCAGGTGGGCGTGGCCACGCCGGTCGTGGCGCGCATCTACCAGCTGCTCTCCGACATCCTGCCCGAGGGCACGGCCGAGATGTGCCCCTCGCCGGACGAGATCCGCGCCCTGCTCGCCTGCGGCGGAGCGCCCACGACCCCGCCTGAGATCGGCATCGGCCGCGAGCTGTTCCACGACTCGGTGATGGGCGCCGCAGACGTGCGCCCGCGCTACTCGGTGCTGCGCTTCGCGCGCGACAACGGCAGGCTCGAGTCGATCGCCGACCAGCTCACGCAGGAGCTGTACGGATAGATCTCACATCGTCCGCACGACGCGGACGGCATTCAGGAGACGACCCCATTAGGAGGAACCAGGATGAAGCTCGCATTCGGATGCGACCCCAACGCGGAGGACTTCAAGCAGCAGCTCATGGCCTATGCGAAGGAGCTCGGCCACGAGGTGGAGGACTTCGGCAGCGACGACCCGATCTACGCCAACGTGGCCATCGCCGTGGCAGAGGAGGTCGCGGCCGGCCGCTACGACCGCGGCGTGCTGCTCTGCGGCACTGGCATCGGCGTCTCCATCGCCGCCAACAAGGTGAAGGGCGCCTACGCCGCGTGCGTGCACGACGTCTACCAGGCGCAGCGCGCGCAGCTCTCCAACATGGCCAACATCATCACCATGGGCTCGCAGGTCATCGGCATCAACCTCGCCAAGGAGCTCCTCAAGGAGTACCTCTCCGTGACGTGGGACCCCAACTGCCGCAGCCTCCCGAAGGTCCAGCGCATCGTGGCCTACGAGGAGGAGAAGGCCTAGCGCGCAGGACCAGGCGCGGGCGGCTTGGGCGCCGCCTCATCCGGCGTATCTTCTAGGGCGGGGGGAATCGCCCTCGCAAGAGGTGCCGCCTGCGTCTGTTTTCGGCAATTGACCTTGCACGACGGCGTTCGCTCTCGTACTCTTTGGAACGTGCGCGGCGCCGATGATCGCGCACGGCATCTGCAGGCCCCCGGACGAGTAGTTATCAGGTTGGCACCACACCTCAGAGGTGCCCAAGGCGGTGACTAAGCGATCGGGGCCCCGGCACGGAAGGGGTCCACTTTTGAGTGAGATTCAGAACACGTCCGTTTTCTCTTTAAGTGACGTGTCCGACGACGAGATGGATAATCTCATCGATGGGACAATCGCCAACTTCGACGAAGGTGACATCGTCACCGGTACCGTCGTCAAGATTGAGCACGACGAGGTCCTGCTTGACATTGGCTATAAGTCCGAGGGCGTCATTCCCGCAAGGGAGCTGTCCATTCGCAAAGACGTCGATCCTTCCGAGATCGTTGGTCTGGTCGACCAAA
>CADBMC010000185.1 GCA_902795635.1 uncultured Coriobacteriaceae bacterium
CGGCCGGTACTCGATCGCGTAGAGCTCCGGCGGGAACCCGTACATGTCGTTCACCTGGCGCGGCGTCGGGTCGCCCTGCACCAGCGTCCCGCGCGTGTGCCAGTGCGCCGAGACGGCCAGGATCGCGCGCGGCTCGTCTGCCAGGACCCTCTCGCCCATCGCGCGCAGCCCGTGCGCCACCTCGTCGTCGCGAAGGGCCATCATCGGGTCGCCATGCCCGACGAAAATCGCCATCTGACGCTTCTGTCCCACCGTGTGCCCCCTTGCTCTCGGATGCTTGCCGCCTCATGCTGGGCTCCGATCGGATACGCAGGCCGCGGCAAGCCGTCTTGCCTGCTCCATACGTACCAAAGTTTATAGCAATTGTGGCACAAGATGGTACGCGGTCAGCACGCGGCGACGACCGTCATCTGCCGCCGGTCGGCAGATGAGGACGATCGCAGAAGGCTGAGGCCTTCTGAAAGCCCGTCCGTAATCAGTGGCCCGACAGCAGCCCCGAAACGAACATGCTTTGCCACAGCTGCTCGCCAAGAACTCCGGCAGTCAGGACGTTGCCAGCCTCGAGATTGCAACGCAGCACATCAAGTGCCCGCACCATCTCTTGGCGGTCCTGGCTCGCGGAATCCTCCAGGCTAGAGATGAAATCCCCCAGGCTCGAGATGTCCATGCGAATCGCGCTCAGCTACTCCTGGACGCCCATGAGGCTTGCCAGCTGCATCTGCTGGTTCTTGAGGACCTGGTCGCGGAAGAGACTCTCCTCGTATAGCCGCACCGCCTCGCCTAAGGTGCTCGCCATCTGGTTGCGCACCGACCGGATGAAGCTCTCACAGGCAGGAAGGAAGCAGCAGTCGGGAGGATAAAGCGGGCAGTCTGGTCGGCCGACCGTGGTCTCGTATGTGCGGGCGATTTCCTGCATCCCGCTGTCGACGTCTGCGGTTCTCTGCAGCAGGTCCCGCCTCCTCTGCTCCTTGCGTTGCCCCGCACGGTCCATCGCACGTTCCCTGTGCCGCTCCTCGCGCTGGAGCCACGGCTCCCTGCGTTGGCTTTCCTGCGCCTCGATCTCCTTCTCGCGCAGACCACGCTGCCTCGCGTTCTCCGCATAGCGCTCTTGGAGCTCGCCGAGCTGGGCATCGAGCTCATCGAGGCGGCTGCGCAGCATCCTGCCCTTTCGGGCAGAGGCGAGGCCTGCCAGCAGCCCCCGCTGGCTCTCGCCCGCGCCTGGCTGCCCAACTCCTCACAGCGCGCGTTGAGGCATCGCGCTGGCTCCAAAGCCTGCGAAGAATGCCGTCTGGGCTTTCCTGCGAGCTGCTCGTGCGGCGAGCGCTCTCGAACGGATCGGGCATTCCGAAGAACGAGGGCCACTGGCCATCTGCACGATCTCCAAGCTGAGGGCATGGGTCGGGGTCCGCAGCGAGCTCCTGCAGATACTCCTCGTCCTTCCACTCCTTGTCCTGCTGCTCCCACGGCGAAAACAACCGCAGGAGCTTCGCATTCCTGTTCGGCTCCTTCGCGTCTTGCTCCACTTGGGCATACAGCCGAGAAAGGGACATCCTCTGCCCGGCGAGGTCGGCATGCTCCTGCATCAGCCCGTGGGCATACTCGAGCATCTCGAGCAGCTGCTTGTTGACGGCCAGCGCGAGCCAACCCTTCTCTCGCATGAGACGCCTGCATGCATGACACCACCTTGCGCCAAGCGCCCGCCGTCTCCCTAGCGCGTCTCTCCAGCGCTGCGCGGCGCTCTCCAGCGCTGCGCGGCGCTCCTCGAAGGCGTCGAGCGCGTCATCGCGAGAGGCTCGTGCCCGCATCGCCGAGAAACGCCAGCATGTCTCCGTTCGCCATCGAGCCGCCTCCCTTATCTGGGTCGATTCTGCCCCATGGAGATTCGAATTTGCAGGCTTGCATCTGTATCAGCGCTGAGCCGAAGGCCGTTGGCGGCCGATGCCTACGGCGAGTGCCTCGCCTCGAATGCGTCAGCTGCCCTCGGCAGCCGCCAGGGTTGCGACCACGGCCGCCTAGAACGTGACGTTGCCGAACTCCGAGAGCCTGAGGTCGGGATTGTGCTCGATGGCCCAGTCGAGGTTCCAGTCGCTCGTGAACAGGAGCAGACGGTCTCCGCGCATGTCCTCCACGCGACAGGTCTCATGAGTGAGCCTGAGCGTGCGCACGTCCAGCTCGTCGGACGCGTTCTGGACCCAGCGGATGATCGAGTACGGCAGCTGCGTCCTGCTCACCTCGACGTTGTACTCGCCCTTGAGACGCTGTTCCAGCACCTCGAACTGCAGCACGCCCACGGCTCCCACGATTACGCTCTCGAAGCCGGTCCCCAGCTCGCGGAAGATCTGGATTGCGCCCTCCTGCGCAAGCTCCTCCATTCCCTTCACGAACTGCTTGCGCCTGAGCGTGTCCACTTGCGTGATGCGCGCGAAGTGCTCGGGCGCGAAGGTGGGGATGGGCGGGTAGCGCACTTGCATGCCCGGCGCGCAGATGGTGTCGCCGATGGAGAAGATGCCCGGGTCGAAAAGGCCCACGATGTCGCCGGCACAGGCCTCGTCCACGACGGCACGGTCATCCGCCATCATCGCCGTGCCGGTCGCGAGCTTCATGGTGCGGCCGCCCTGCACGTGGAAGGCGTCCATGCCGCGCTCGAACCTCCCTGAGCAGATGCGCACGAACGCGATGCGGTCGCGATGCCTGCGGTTCATGTTGGCCTGGATCTTGAAGACGAACCCCGAGAACTCCTCGCTCGCAGGCTCGACAGCCTCGCCGCTGAGCGTGTCGGCATAGGCAAGCGGAGGCGGCGCAAGGCGCAAGAAGTCCTTGAGGAACGGCTCGACGCCGAAGTTGGTGAGGGCAGAGCCAAAGAACACCGGGGTCAGGCGCCCATGGCGCACGGCATCGAGGTCGAACTCGTTGTCCGCTCCGTCGAGCAGCTCGATGTCGTCCATCAGGCTCTTGTGGTTCTCCTCGCCGATAAGCTCGTCCAGCGCTGGATCGCCCAGTTCGGCCTCGATCTCGCCCACCTTCTTGGTGGCGTTGGCATGGCCATCCCCCTCGAACGCGATGACGCGGCAGGCGTTGCGGTCGAAGACGCCCTTGAAGTTGCGCCCCGAGCCGATGGGCCAGGTCATGGGATAGGTGCCGATTCCAAGGACGTCCTCTATCTCCTCCATGAGGTCGAAGGGGTCGCGCATGTCGTGGTCGAGCTTGTTCACGAAGGTGAAGATGGGGATATGGCGCAGCGTGCAGACCTTGAAGAGCTTGATCGTCTGCGCCTCGACGCCCTTCGCGCCGTCAATCACCATCACCGCCGCATCCGCCGCCATGAGCGTACGGTAGGTGTCCTCGGAAAAGTCCTGGTGGCCGGGGGTATCGAGGATGTTCACGCAGGCGCCATCGTAGGTGAACTGCAGGACGGAGGAGGTCACCGAGATGCCGCGCTCCTTCTCGATGTCCATCCAGTCCGAGACCGCGTGGCGCGCGCCGGCCTTGCCCTTGACGGAGCCGGCCGTCTGGATGCTGCCTGCGTAAAGCAGGAGCTTCTCGGTGAGCGTCGTCTTGCCGGCGTCGGGGTGAGAGATTATGGCAAAGGTTCGCCGCGCTGCCACCTGTTCCGCAATGCTTGGCATGTTCTTCCCATCCTGTGTCCATGCAACTGACCTCGCGTATTGTACTCATGAAGGGATGCGGGGGCAGCGCTGCGCAAGATGCAGGGGCAGATGATGGCGCGCAGGCGTCAGCAGCATCGGCAACAGCCGCTAGCTCGCGCGCAGCAAGCAAGACGTCCGACGGAGGCCCGCATGACGAGAAGCACGAGAATCTCGGAAACCACGCGCGAGGAGCGCATCCAGATCGTTGCCGAGGCGCTTGCCTGGGGCGACGACTGCGGGGACTGCTCGCTCGACACCTGGGGCATCGACAATTTCTATCAGCCCTACATCGACGGTGAGTTGGAGCTGGCGGAACTCAACATGGCTCGCGCGAGCAGGGCCTACGTGCTTGGCGACGCGGAACGCGAGGGACGCGGCGACAGCTGCGCCATGTAGGGCGCGACCAACGCATCAAGCCCAACGCGTGCGTCCGAACAACCCTATGCGCGAGTCGCGCTCTCGTCTGCCGCCCATGCCCTTCGGCGCACAAGGCGGGCGGCAGCCAGGGACGCAAGGGAGGCAGCCACGAGGGCGACGGGCGAGATGGTCCCATCGCCGGTCTTCGGTATGGGAGCGCTCGTGGCCGTGCTGTTTGCCGAGGGAGAAGTCGGCGTGCTCGGAATCCCAGACTTTGGAGCGTTGGTAACCGTTGCCGACATCGTCTTGGTGGAGGAATCGGCGTCGATGCCGCTATAGGCGATGCTCCACGCATCCGTAGGCTCGCTGGGACTCACGGTCCCATCGCTGGCGATGGTTCCTTCGACAAGGGTCACCTTCTGAACGGAGTCGGGATCGGGAAGTCCCGCTATCGTGGCGTGCCAGTTGTTTTCGGGACCGACCATCACGTATTCCAGAGGGACGTCGTCGACTACGAGATAGATGGGCACCGCACTCTGCCTCGAGGCGTCGATGGCGCCGTCCCATGCCTTGTCGATGGAGAGCTCCCACTCGTCATCGTGGCCGCTCGTGGTGGTGCCGTTGGTGGCGATGCCACCACCCGCCTTGGCCGTGTTGCCGGAGATGATCGTTGTCGCCTCGGCTCGCGCCACCGCCTTCGCTGTCTCGGACGACATCGACTTCAGGGCGCGCGAGACGCGCTTGCTGTCTACCGTCACCTGGTCGCCAGGGTTGGAGGCGTCGTAGCGCCCCACCGAGCCGTCGATGCCCCAGATGCTCCAGAAGTCCGACCCGTCGGCGTTGCACGAG
>CADBMC010000186.1 GCA_902795635.1 uncultured Coriobacteriaceae bacterium
CGCCAGCCTCCAACCCCCAAGCCAGAACCGTCCACGAGAGAGGGGCTCCCATGGACCGCTACATCGGCATGGACCTCGGCACCGGCAGCCTGAAGTGCGTGCTCTTCGACGCCTCAGGCGAACAGATCGCCCAGGCATCCTGCGCCTACCCGCTCCACCAGCCCCACAACGGCTGGTCCGAGCAGGAGCCGGAGGACTGGTGGCATGCGGCCGAGAGGGCGGTGGCCGAGGTGATGGCCGCCTCGGGCACGGCGCCCTCGCAGGTGCGCGGCATAGGGCTCTCGGGCCAGATGATGGGGCTCGTGTGCCTGGGCGCTGACGGCAGGCCGCTGCGCCGCGCCATCCTGTGGAACGACGCGCGCACGACCGAGGCCTGCGCGCGCGTGCGGGCGACGGTGGGCGACGAGCTGCTCATGCTCCGCTCGTGCACCCCGGCGCGCCCCGGCCTCACGGCAGCAAAGATCCGCTGGGTCCAAGATGAGCAGCCCGAGGTGTGGCAGCGCACGCGCCACCTGCTGCTGCCCAAGGACTACCTGCGCCTGCGCCTCACGGGGGAGTACGCCACCGACGTCTCCGACGCCTCGGCGACCCAGCTGCTCGACGTTCCCGCCCGCAGGTGGGCAGACGACGTCCTGGACGCCATGGGCGTCTCGCGCGACATGCTCTGCCGCGTCTTCGAGTCGCAGGAGCCCACCGGGAGCCTCACACCTGAAGCGGCCGAGGCCCTTGGCCTCACGACGGGCTGCGTCGTGGTGGCGGGCACCTCGGACAACGCCGCGGCGGCGGTGGGGGTGGGCGTGGTGGAGCCCGGCCTCGCGATGACGACCATCGGCACGAGCGGGACCGTCTTCGCCTTCTCCGAGCGCCCGATGCCCGACCCCAACAAGAGCGTCTACACGTTCTGCATGCCGGTGCCCGGCGCCTGGCACCACATGGGCTCGGTGAACTCCGCCGGCGCGTCGCTGCGCTGGTGGCGCGACAGCTTCTATCCGGGCGACGCGGAGTACGAGGCCATCAACGCCGATGCCGCCTCCTCCGAGCCGGGCGCCCGTCGCCTCGTCTACCTGCCCTACCTCAACGGCGAGCAGTCGCCGCACTTCGATTTGGACTGCCGCGGCGCCTTCGTGGGGCTCGCGCAGATCCACACGCGCGCGGACATGACGCGCGCCGTGATGGAGGGCGTCACCTACGCGCTGCGCGACGTGCTCACCGGCATCCGGGGCTGCGGCGTGGAGCCCCAGGAGATGCGCATGTGCGGCGGCGGCTCGAAGAGCCCCTTGTGGCGCCAGCTCATGGCGGACGTGTACGGCATCCCCGTCACGGTGCCGGAGGGCAGCTCGGAGAACGCCGGCGCCCTCGGCGCGGCCATCCTGGCGATGGTGGGGACGGGCGCGTACGCGAGCGTGCCCGAGGCATGCCGGGCCATTGTGAGGATGTCGCCTGCTGCCTACGAACCGGACGCAAAAAATATGACTTTCTATAACAAAGTCTATGCGGAATTCGATAAGCTCTATCCCAGGCTCAAGGAAAGCTTCCGCGGGATCCTCGCGCTGTAGCGAGGAGGAGGGCAGGATCGCATGTACAAGGTGGGCTTCATCGGCCTCGGCGCCATGGGCAGGGGCATCTGCCACAACGTCATCGAGGCAGGCAACGACGTCCGCGTGTTCGACCTCTCGAAGGACGCCATGGACGTCTTCAAGGGCGTGGCCGAGCCGTGCGCGACCGCGGTCGAGGCGGCCGAGGGCGCCGACGTCGTGTTCATGTCGCTTCCCAACTCGCGCATCGTCGAGTCCACTGTGGACTCGCTCATCGACGCCGGCGTGGAGGGCAAGCTGATCGTGGACCTCTCCACCTCCGACCCCACCTCCACGCGCAAGCTCCACGACAAGGTTATGGAGGCGGGCGGCAACATGGTGGACACCCCGCTCATCGCCGGCCCTCAGGAGGCCTGGGACAAGACGCTCACCATCGTCGTGGGCGGCGACGAGGACGTGGTGGAGGCCCACAAGGACCTCTTCGACATGTACTCTGCCGGCTGGGACTACGTGGGCCCCTCGGGCAACGGGCACCTCGTGAAGCTCGCCCAGAACTGGGCGGGCCTTCTGCAGGCCGTGCTCTACGCCCAGCTCTACCCGGTGATGGAGCACTACGGGATCCCGGCCGAGAAGCTCTACCACGTGCTCGATTCCGACTTCTTCAGCAACTGGTTCTTCCGCTTCTACAGCGACAAGTACGTGAAGCGCGACTACCGCATGGACTTCTCGCTCGACCTCGCGCTGAAGGACATGACCTACATGAAGCGCCTCTGCGACGAGGCGGGCGTCCCGGGCTTCATGCTCGACGGCGCCATCGACCTCGCGCGCCTCACGCTGAAGGAGGCCGCCGCCGAGGGAAAGGGCAAGGTGGACACCTCTGCCGTGGCAGACACGATGTATCGCCTCTGCGAGGAGTAGCGCCGCGCCCCGACGTGGCGCGGCCCACGCCTGGGGCCCATCGTCCATCGTGCCGGCCGCCTTCTCGGCGGCCGGCGTCTGTTAAACGCTTTCGACGGATATGCCGTCTGGCCTGCCGAGGCCGACGCCTCGGATATGGTGGTACCGTACTCATGCTTGGCGCCCGCAATTGTGGGCAAACGAGTGCCAATGCAAGACTTCGACCGTGCGGCCGCGCCTGCGGTCGAGCAGACCCCGAGGAGAAGGCGAGAGATGGCTGAGACGAGGCTAAGGCTCATGGACCTGACCGTCCGAGACGGCCAGCAGTCCCTCTGGGCGACCCGAATGTCGATAGGGGACATGATCCCCATCCTGCCCGTTATGGACTCCGTGGGCTATTGGGCCATCGAGGCCTGGGGCGGCGCGACCTTCGACTCCTGCATGAGGTTCCTGGACGAGAACCCCTGGGAGCGCCTGAGGCAGATCAAGGCCCTCACCCCGAGCACGCCTCTGGCGATGCTCGTGCGAGGCCAGAACCTCGTGGGCTACCGTCACTACTCCACCGACATCGTGAACCACTTCATCGACGCCTCGCATCGAAACGGCATCGAGGTGTTCCGCGTCTTCGACGCCCTGAACGACATCGACAACATGCGCGACTGCGCCCGCGCGGTGAAGTCGTGCGGCGCGTGGTTCGAGCCGGCGATCTCCTACACCACCTCGCCGGTGCACACGCTCGACTCCTACGTGGAGTACGCCTGCCAGCTCAAGGAGCTCGGCGCCGACAGCATCTGCGTGAAGGACATGGCGGGCCTGCTCACCCCCTATAGGACGAGCCGGCTTGTGGAGGCGCTGGGAGACGCCACGGGCCTGCCGGTGCACCTGCACTGCCACTACGCGGGCGGCATGGCCATCGCCAACTATCTGAAGGGCGTCGAGTCCGGCGCGGCGATCATCGACACCGACTCCACCCCGCTCGCCTTCGGCACCGCCCACCCAGCGGTGGAGACCATGGTGGCCGCCTTCAAGGAGAGCCCGCGTGACACCGGGCTCGACCTGGACACCCTCTTCGAGATCTCCAACTACTGGGAGGAGGTCCGCAAGCACAATCACTACCGCGCGGGCGTCTCCACCCTCATGAACGTGCAGGTGTTCCGCCACCAGATTCCCGGCGGGATGATGTCGAACCTCGTGAGCCAGCTCGAGGGCCAGCACGCCCTCGACCGTCTCGACGACGTGGTGGACGAGATCCCGCGCGTGCGCGCCGAGGTGGGCTTCCCGCCGCTCGTCACGCCCATGAGCCAGATCGTGGGCACGCAGGCGGTCATGAACGTCGTCACCGGCAGGCGCTGGAGCATCGTCTCCAAGGAGATGCGCGACTACCTCATGGGCCTCTACGGCCGCGCGCCCGCGCCGCTCAACCCGAAGGTCCTTGACAAGGTCTTCGACACCCACGACATGAGCGTCATCCGCCAGATGGCCGTCGTGGAGGAGGCCATGAGCTACGAGGACGCCAAGGCCGAGATCGGCAGCCTCGCCAAGAGCGAGGAAGACGTGCTGATGTACGCCATGTTCCCGCAGACCGCGAGAACGTTCCTCTCCAAGCACCCCTCGCACGACGGGGTGGACTTCTTCAACGAATCCGAGCTGGCCGAGGCTAAGGAGGACGATTACGTGGACATGAACCAGATCCGGGAGCTCATCCGTGCCGTCGAGGAGAGCTCCATCGGCGAGATCACGATCAAGGAGGCCGGCCAGGAGATCTCGGTGAGGAAGCCTGGCGCAGGCGCCATCGCAGGCGCGAGCCCGGCTCCCGAGACCCCGGGGGTCCCTGCGGAGGCAAAGGAGGTCGCTCCTGCCCCCACGCAGGCCAACAAGGAGCACCCCGGCTGCGTGGCCGTCCCCAGCCCGATCGTGGGCACCTTCTACTCTGCTCCCTCGCCTGACGCCGACCCCTTCGTGAAGGTGGGCGACGAGGTCACCGCCGGCCAGACGCTGTGCATCGTCGAGGCCATGAAGCTCATGAACGAGATCCCCTCGCCCGAGCTCGGCAAGGTCCATGAGGTGTGCGTCCAGAACGGCGACCCGGTGGAGTACGGGCAGACCCTGTTCTGGATCGAGCCGAAGCCCGAGGCGGGGAAGCTCTCCGAGACCCCCCAGAAGGGATAGCGAGCCGAGCTCGGCCCGCCCGGCCTCTCGCGAGGCGGGCCTCGCCGGGCCCTTCCTGAGGCTTTAGACACTCGAGTTACGGGGGCACCAGCATATGTTCAAGAGAGTCCTGGTCGCGAACCGCGGGGAGATCGCCCTGCGCGTGGTCCGCGCGCTCAAGGAGCTTGGCGTCGAGTCGGTCGTTGCCTACTCGACCGTAGACAAGGACACGCTCGCCGTGCGCGAGGCCGACCGGGCCGTATGCATCGGCCCCGGCCCCTCCGCCCAGTCCTACCTCGACATCGCCCGCATCATCGGCGCGGCGACGTCCACCGGCTGCGAGGCCGTGCACCCCGGCTACGGGTTCCTCTCGGAGTCCTCGGAGTTCGCCCGCGCCTGCCAGGACAACGACCTCGTCTTCATCGGCCCCTCGCCGGAGGTCATCGACCGCATGGGCGAGAAGTCGAACGCGAAGCAGACCATGATCGCCGCAGGCGTCCCCTGCGTCCCGGGCTCCGACGGGGAGGTGGAGACCGTCGAGGAGGCGGCCAAGTTCGCGAGCGAGGTGGGCTACCCCGTGCTCATCAAGGCCTCCGCGGGCGGCGGCGGCAAGGGCATGCGCGAGGTCCATGCCGCGGCCGACCTCAAGAGCCAGTACGACAACGCCCGCGCCGAGGCGCGCGTGGCCTTCGGAAACGACGCCGTGTACCTTGAGAAGCTCATCTCCCGCCCGCGCCACGTGGAGGTGCAGGTCCTCGCCGACGAGCACGGGCACGTGGCCGCGCTCTGCGAGCGCGACTGCTCCGTCCAGAGGCGCCACCAGAAGCTCATCGAGGAGGCCCCCTCGCCGGCGCTCGACGCCGACCTGCGCGCCCGCATGTGCAAGAGCGCCTGCGACGCCGTGCGCCATGTGGGCTACACCAACGCCGGCACCATCGAGTTCCTGCTCGACGAGGACGGCAGCTACTACTTCATGGAGATGAACACCCGCATCCAGGTGGAGCATGGCGTGACCGAGCAGATCACGCTCACCGACCTCGTGGCCGAGCAGCTGAGAATCGCGGCGGGGGAAGACATGACCGTCCCCGACGGCGGGATCCTGGAGCCGGTGGGCCACTGTTTCGAGTTCCGCATCAACGCGGAGGACCCCGAGCACGGCTTCCGCCCGAACCCGGGCAAGATCACGCGGCTCGAGCTGCCGGGCGGCCCGGGCGTGCGCGTGGACACCCACATCTACGCCGGCTACACCGTGCCTCCCACCTACGACTCGCTCATCGCCAAGCTCATCGTGTGGGGCCCCACGCGCGAGGCGGCCCTCGCCCGCGCGGCGCGCGCCCTCGACGAGTTCAAGGTGGAGGGCATCGCCACCACCATCCCGTTCCACAAGGCTGCCATCAGGCATCCGGAGTTCGTCGCCGGCGAGGAGACGACCGACTTCATCCCGAAGTGCATGCCCGAGTTCCTGGGCTAGCCACGGCGCGGCGGCGACGCCGCGCTTCGAGTAGAATGGTTCGGATGAATCAGGCCAAGGGCCTGGCATGGCCAGGCGACGGGAGGACGTCCCATGGATGACACTGAGCTCTTCGTGGCGGGCATCGGCGTCTCGCACGACGTCGTTGCGCAGATCGCTGCCAAGGCTGCCGAGCGGGTGGAGGGCGTCGCCTGCGTCGGCACGAACGACATAACCTCGAGCCTCATCAACGTCTTCACGCGCACCGAGTCCCCGCAGGGCACGGCCGTGGTGTGCGAGGTGGAGGACGACAAGCTCGTCGTCACCATCCACCTCTCGGTGTTCTTCGGCTACACCTTCACGACGCTCGCCGCCGAGGTCCGCCAGGAGATCGCCAACGCCGTGACGGAGCAGGTCGGCTGCGAGACCGGCGCCGTGAACGTGTGCATCGACGGCCTCGTGTTCCCCAAGGAGTAGGCGTTGGCAGGCAAGAGGTTCGCCGGGCGCACGCTCGCCCGCTCCCAGGCACTTCAGCTGCTGTTCCAGGCGGAGGCGTCGGGCCGCGACGTGGCGGCCGTCGTCGCCGACGACTACCTCATCTCCGACGGGCCGCTCGACGACTACGGCAAGAGGCTCGCGCTCGGCGCGGGCGAGATGCTCCCCGTGCTCGACGAGATCCTGCAGTCCTCATCCACCAACTGGTCGGTCTCCCGCATGCCCGCGGCGGACCGCTGCCTTCTGCGTGTGATCCTCTACGAGATGCTCGAGGTCCCCGAGGTCGCGATCAGCGTCTCGATAGACGAGTCGGTGGAGCTCGCCAAGGCGTACGGCACCGACGAGTCCGCGAGCTTCGTCAACGGCATCCTGGGAGGCATCGCCAACCGCATCGAGGCGGGCGAGGACCTCGTGGGGCAGGCCGAGGGGAGGCTCGCCAGAAGGCAGGCGGAGCAGGACGCCGCCTCCGCCGAGGACGCGCATGCGGAGGAGGGCGCCGCCGAGGCCGAGGCCGCGGATGCCGGCGAGCCCGCGAGCGCTAAGGGGGAGTAGATGGCCCCGGACGATTCCTCCTACCAGACCTACGAAGAGATCTGCGGCAGGCTCGACGAGATCGTGGGCGACGTGCGCAAGAAGGACACGTCGCTCGAGCGCTCGCTCGACCTGCTCGACGAGGCGATAGAGCTCGGGAGCCGCGCCGTGGAGATGGTGGACAAGGTGGGCTTCTCGCCCGAGGAGCAGGCCGAGCTCGAGGCGGAGGCATCCGAGGACGCCGAGGCGGACGCCGCCGCTGGCGAGGATGCCGCCGACGAGGACGCCGCTGCGGACGCCCCCTCCGAGGCCTAGATGGCCTCGCGCAACCCTCGGCGCAGGCTCGACGAGGAGCTCGTCGCCCAAGGGCTCTTCCCCGACGTGGACTCCGCCCGCCGTGCCGTGATGGCCGGCGAGGTGTCCGGCGCGGGCCGGCGCTACGAGACGCCCGGCGAGATGGTGCGGCCGGGAATCGAGGCGCACGTGAAGGGCGCGTCCCGTTTCGTGAGCCGCGGGGGCGAGAAGCTCGAGCGCGGCATCGAGGCCTTCGGGATCGAGCCGGAGGGGCTCGCCTGCCTGGACGTGGGGTGCTCCACCGGTGGCTTCACCGACTGCCTTCTGCGCCACGGCGCCGCATCGGTCCTGGCCGTGGACGTGGGCTACGCGCAGTTCGACTGGCGGCTGCGGCGAGACCCGCGCGTGGAGCTCCTGGAGCGCACGAACATCCGCGACGTCCCCACGCCGGAGCGCGAGGGCACCATCCGGCTCGCCGTGTGCGACGTCTCGTTCACCTCGGTGGCGACCGTGCTTCCTGCGGTTCGCAGCCTGCTCGGGACGCATGGGACGTTCCTCACCCTCGTGAAGCCGCAGTTCGAGGTGGCCCACGAGGACGTGGGGGAGGGCGGCGTCGTGCGCGACCCGGCGCTGTGGGCCCATGCGTGCGAGCGGGTGGCCGACGCGTTTTCCCAGGAGGGCATCGTGCCGTGGGGGCTCTGCGCCTCGCCCATCGCGGGACACAAGGGCAACCACGAGTTCCTGCTGGTGGGAACCATCGGCCACGAGGCGCGCGACCTGCGCGTGGGGGAGGTCGTGAGCTTGCGGTAAGGCGTCGCCCATGTGGCCCGCCGTCCGGGCGGGCGACGGGGCGTGGGGGTATACACTCAAGGCGACGGCACAGGGAGCTGGGAGGTCGCACGTGAAGGTCTTCATCGTCATCAACTACGCTCGCCCCGATGCCGTCGAGGGCGCCCATGCGCTCGACGACTGGCTCTCCGAGCGCGGCGTCGAGACGAAGTGGTCCCATGACAAGAAGCTCCACCCTGGCGTGAGCGAGGACCCTTCCGACTGCGACCTCGTGGTCTCCCTGGGCGGCGACGGCACGCTCCTGCGCGCGGCGCGCATCGTGGGCTACTCCGAGATCCCCATCATCGGCATCTCCTACGGGCACCTGGGGTTCCTCACCTCGGCCTCGCCCGAGAACCTCCTCGAGACGGTCGGCGACGCGCTGGCAGGCGAGCTGCATGCCTCGCGGCGCGCGACCCTGGAGATAGAGAGCGAGTTCGTGCGCCCGGACGGCACCTCGCACACGGAGCGTGGGTTCGCCCTGAACGACTTCGCCCTCTCCCGCTCGGACTCGGGCGACATGGTGATGTTCGACGTGTCCGTCTCCGGCAACCACATCGACACGCTGCGCGGGGACGGCTTCGTGGTGGCCAGCGCCACCGGCTCCACCGGCTACGCCCTGGCGGCGGGCGGGCCCATCGTCACGCCGGAGTTCACGGGCATGGTGTGCGTGCCGGTGGCCCCCCACACGATTCTCGCGCGGGCGTTCCTCACCGCTCCCTCCGACGTGGTGGAGATCTCGATGAGCGACCAGCGCCCCGCGCCGAGCCGCTTCTTCGCCGACGGCCAGTCTCTGCACGTCCACCCCGACGACCAGCCCGTGCGCGCGACCATACGCCGCGGCCCGGGCGACGTAATCCTGCTCGACCATTCCGCCCGCACCTTCTACGGGTCGGTCTCGCGCGTCTTCTACGGCAGGGTGGGGAAATGATCGACGAGCTGCATGCGAGAGACGTCGCCCTCATCCGCGACGCGACCATCGAGCCCTCCGAGGGGCTCACCGTCCTCACCGGCGAGACGGGAGCCGGCAAGACGGCCCTGCTCTCGGCCATAAAGCTCCTTGTGGGCGAGCGCGCGGACTCCGGCGCCGTGCGCGAGGGGGCCGATGCCCTCGAGGTGGAGGGCCGCTTCTTCGTGGCAGGCGGCGACCCCGAGGGCTGCGTGGTGCGCCGCCGCGTGGGCGCCGACGGACGCAGCCGCGTGGAGGTGGACGGGCGCATGTCCTCGGTGCGCGAGCTCGCCGAGGGGGTGGGCCGCACGGTGGACCTGTGCGGCCAGCACGAGCATCAGCGCCTGCTCGAGGCATCCACGCACGTGGACATGCTCGACGCATGGGCGGGCGAGGACGTCGCCTCCGCGCTTGCCGCCTACCAGGGCGCCCTCGATGCCGCGAAGGCGGCGGCCGCCGAGCTCGAGCGCGTGCGGGAGCTCTCCCAGCAGGCCTCCGAGCGGCTGGACGAGGCGGCGTTCGTCGTGCGCGCGATAGACGAGGTGGACCCCAAGGAGGGCGAGCTCGACGAGCTCGAGGAGGAGATGCCGCGCGCCGAGCACGCCGAGGCGCTCATGCGGGCGGCGCATGGCGCGCACGAGCTCATAACCGGCGACGGAGGCGTCGAGGAGTCGCTGGCCCAGGCCCAGGACGCGCTCGAGGACGCGAGCCGCTACGACGCGACGCTCGCCGCGCATGCGGAGACGCTGGGAAGCGCGCTCATCGACATAGAGGACGTGGCCCGCGAGCTGGGCGACTACACGGACTCGCTCGAGTTCGACCCGGAGGCGCTCGAGCGCATGCAGGAGCGCCACGCGCGCCTGCAGGGGCTCCTGCGCAGCTATGGGCCGAACATGGAGGCCGTCTTCGCCCGCAGGCAGGAGGCGGCCGAGGTGCTCGCCGCCTCGCAGCACGGCGACGAGCTCGTGGCAGCCGCCAAGAAGGCCCGCGACGCCGCCGAGCAGGCGCTCGAGGAGGCGGCGGACGCCCTGGACTACGCCCGCGCCGAGGCCGCGCCCCGGCTCGCGGAGGCAGTGACTGCGCAGATGGGCAGGCTCGAGATGGGCTCCGCGGAGCTCGAGGTGGCCCAGGAGCGCCTGCCACGCGCCCAATGGGGGCGCAAGGGGCCCAGCAAGGTGGAGTTCCTCTACCGGCCGGCCGCGGGGCTCAGCGCCCGGCCGCTGCGCCGCATCGCCTCGGGCGGCGAGGTGAGCCGCGTGATGCTCGCCTGCAAGGTGGCGCTCGGCGAGGCGGACGGCTGCGAGACGCTCGTGTTCGACGAGGTGGACGCAGGGGTGGGCGGCGCCACGGCGGTCGCCCTCGCCGCCGTGCTCTCCGACCTCGCACGCACGCACCAGGTGGTCGTGGTCACGCACCTCGCCCAGGTGGCCGTAGCGGCGGACCGCCACTACCTCGTCTCCAAGACGGGAGGCGAGCGCCCCGAGACCACGATCTCGCGCATCGAGGGCGAGGAGCGTGTGGCAGAGGTCGCGCGCATGCTCTCGGGCGATACGGGCGAGGCGTCGCTCGCGCACGCGCGCGAGATGATCGGGCGGGCGAGCGCCTAGCCGCCAAGTGGCAGGCGCATGCGCGCATGGCCCGCTTTGGGCGCATGGGCCGCGCCCGCAGCCTACAGGGACCTCGCCTGCCGGCGTGCGCGCCCCACGACCATCCCCACCGCGGCCAGGGCCGCCGCGAACAGGCATACGATCGCGATGTCTGCCGCGATGCGGGCGGCATCGGAGACCGTGAGCGCGGAGCCGATCGCGTCCGTCATCCAGAAGCACGGGCAGAGCCTCGCCGCCGCCTGCACGCCTTCGCCCACGACGTCGAGCGGGACCCAGGCGCCTCCGAGGAACGACATGACCATGCCGAAGATGTTGCCTATGGCGTTGATGGCCTGCTCGCTGGCGGAGAGCTGGGACAGGAGGAACGCGAGCGCGAGCGGCACGAGCGCGTAGGCGAGCATGGGCAGGGTCGCCAGGGCGATCTGGGAGGCGGCGAGGTCGGAGAGGCGCGGCATGAGCCCCGCGATGCCCACCCCGCACACCACGGCCCAGGCGACGAGCGCCATGACGACGCCTGCCGCCAAGGAGCCCACGGCCACGGCACGCTCGGGCACGGGGCCCGCGAGCGTGCGCCTGCGCACCTGACGGCCGCCCAGGGAGCAGAAGACGACGCCCGCGCACACGATCACGCTCGAGCAGAGCGCGTAGCTCGAGAAGGAGAGGTATGAGCCGAGCACGTCGGCACCCGAGGAGGCCTGCTCGTCGGCCACGACGCGCGTCTCGGCATGCTCGCCCGAGGCGTCGGCGACGTCTTGGGCCACCTCGGCCACGCTCGCGTCCGGGCGCAGCGCCATCCCCGCGCCCATGAGGCGCATCCAGGAGGAGAGCTCGGCCTCAACGAGCGCCGCCGTGTCCTGGCGCGTCCCGCTCGCCATCTCGAGCGCCGGAAGCTCCCTGCCCTCGCGCACAGCCTGGGCGAAGCTCTCGCCGAAGCCCTCCGGCACCACGACGACGCAGTCCGCCTGGGAGGTGGCGAGCGCGTCCTGGAGCGCGAACTCGGAGTCGCCCACCTCAACCACCTGCCCGTCCTCGGCGACCACGTCGCGCAGGGCGCGTGAGAGCGCCGAGCCGTCGCGGTCCACGATGGCGACGCGGGCGTCGAAGGAGTCGTGCTCGGCGAGGGTGGCGTCGCCCACGGCAGACGTCATGACGAGCAGTCCCATGAGGGAGAGGCCCACGAGGTAGATGCCGATATAGATGGGATGGCGCGCGGCGATTCTCAGCGCGGCCCTAAAGGTGCTCATAGCGCTGCCTCCGAAGGACGATGGCCGCCACGCCGAGGGTCGCCGCCGCATAGGCGACGCATCCCGCGCAGCGCAGCCAGAAGGGGGAGAGCGACTCGTAGTAGAACAGGCTGTAGAACAGGTCGGACGAGAGCCTTACGGGGTTCGCCCATGTCTCCCAGGGGACGTCGCGGGCGAGCTGGTCAGCGACCGTCATCACCGCCGGGCCGAAGAGCCCCGCCAAGGCCGAGCATGCGAGGTTGGCCGCGGTCATGATGCCGGAGCGCGCGTCGGAGCCGCCCAGGGGGATGACCGCGACGAGGGTCCCGATGCCCGAGGCCATGAGGCTCGCGCAGGCGAG
This sequence comes from uncultured Coriobacteriaceae bacterium, assembly GCA_902795635.1. Taxonomy (GTDB): domain Bacteria; phylum Actinomycetota; class Coriobacteriia; order Coriobacteriales; family Atopobiaceae; genus CADBMC01. The sequence continues at coordinate 12,319 of CADBMC010000186.1, forward strand.
CCCCGCGACGCACAGCCCCTCGCGCCCGCCGAACCCGATGCCTCCCGCGAAGCGGATGTAGAGGAACGATATGGCCAGGCACGCGAACGAGACGGCCCAGCTGCCGAGCACGACGCCTGCGAGCTGTGAGGTGCGGCTCGTGCCCGAGACGCAGCGCCGCGCGCCCAGCGGGCCCTCGTTCGGCAGCAGCTGCCCCACGGCCACGAGCGCTCCCTGGGCGCAGAACATCGCGACCATGCCGAGCAGGGCGTAGTAGTAGCGCACCGTCTCGTCGGGAACCTCGTGGGTGATGCGCGCCGCCTCGATCCGAGGCTCCAGGCCCAAGGCGGCGCCCACGGCGTCCGCGTCCGCGAGCGCCGCGGGATCCTCCTCGGCGATGCGGCCCACGAGCCGCGCGTTCTGCAGGTAGGCGTCGGCGACGACCTCGAGCACGGTGCTGTCCACCTGCACGCTCGAGTCGCCCGGCACGTCCGGCGGCAGGGTGAGCGTAGGCCTTCCGTCCGAGCCCACCTGGTACACGCCGGATGCCTTGCCTGCGGCCACGAGCCCCTCGCCC
>CADBMC010000187.1 GCA_902795635.1 uncultured Coriobacteriaceae bacterium
AACCGAATGGCCCGTTCGTCTAGCGGTTTAGGACGCCGCCCTCTCAAGGCGGAGATCAGCAGTTCGAATCTGCTACGGGCTACCAACCACTCAGAGAACCTGCCAGCCGGCGGGTTCTTTTTTTATGCGCGCGCCTTCCGTCCCCTTGCGCCGCCGGGCCGCTCGCCGCGCGAAGGTCTGGCCTCCCCCGCCCGCAAGCGCATGCGAATGCGAGGGGGCGGCACGCGACCGCGCACCGCCCCTCCTCAGCTCGTCATGTCCGCAAGCCCTAGCCCTGCTTGAGCCCGTACCAGCTGACGCCCTCCATGCGCCAGCCCCAGCTCGCCACGAGCATCGACCACTCGGGCTCGCTGGCGGTGTAGTGGTGCGAGAACCTGAGGCCCGGGTTGTAGAGGCGGCAGACGGGGACGCCGCTTGGGCCGGCCGACCAGAAGGCGGTGCCCTCCAGGCGCCAGTCGGCCATGGCGTCGAGGGCGGCCGCCTCGGCGCCGCTCCTGGTGTAGAGGTGCTCGCCGGAGACCAGGTTGTACAGGCGGTACACCGGCTCGGCCGCCTCGGCCGAGCCCTCGGCGGGCGCCACCCAGGCCGGCCCCTCGAGCCTCCAGCCCCAGTTGGCCGTGAGGTTGGAGATCTCGGACTGGCTGGACGTGTAGAGGTGCTCGCCCAGGTAGGGGTTGTAGAGGCGGTACATCTGCGTCGTGCCCGAGGAGGGCGTGTCGGGGGTGGCGCCCTGGACCTTCACGTCGAGCGTGACGGCGAACGAGCTCGTGAGGCCGTTGTGGCCAGTCACCTGCAGGGTGTAGGTGCCCGACTTATCGAAGTGGTAGCTGTAGACGGTCGGCGCCGTGACGGTGCCCGCGTAGCCGACGTAGCCCTCCTTGCTGTAGAACGTGGAGCCGCCCGAGTGCCAGAGCTCTTCGTAGCCCGGGTTCGTGCCGCAGGAGCAGCCGTAGTCGTAGTTCGCGCAGCCATGCAGCAGATGGTCCCAGTGGCCGCCCCACAGGTTCATCTCGGCCGCCCAGGCGTCGCCGGCGTCCCTCTCGGAGAAGTCTTAGTAGAGCTCGTAGCGGTTCTGCACGTAGGTCTCGATCTGGTAGGTGGAGTCTGCGGCGGCGATGCCGTAGTCGCTCCTGATCGAGTCCAGCGCCGCGCTCATCTGGCTGGAGAGGTAGTAGTTCGTGGTGTAGGTGCTGTAGAGCACGTAGTAGAGCCCGTCCCTCTCGACGCAGCTCATGCCGCGCGACTTCGCGTAGTCCAGGAAGCCCTGCGACTTGCCCGACGCCGCGGAGTCCACCCCCGTCGCGCCCTTGCGCAGCACGACGTAGAGCCGGTACTCGGCCTCGGGCTCCACGGTGTAGCCGGCAGCACCGTACTTCGCCACCTGTGCCGCCATGTAGGCCTCGTAGCTGCTGCCGTAGTCCGTGGCGAACGTCGTGTAGCTGGCAATCTGGCTCGCGCTCTCCGCATGCGCGCGGTAGCGGCCGCTGCCTCGCAGGAGCCCCTTCGCGGCCACGAACGCATCGGCGGAGGAATAGCTGGCAAGCGAGCTCTGCGACCTCATGAGCGCGGCCGTCATGGTGGCGTTGATGAGGCCGGCGGCGCCCGTGCCCCCGACCCGGCGGGCGAAGGAGTCGTTGGTGTAGGCGTTCAGGAGGGTGCCGTAGTTCATCTCCAGATCGGTGATGCCGTCGAGGCTCCTGAAGCCCCGGATGGTAACGTCCTGTGCATGCGCGGCCGTCTTGACAGTGCTCTGGACGCCTGAGCCCCTGAGGACGAACTCCGTGTTGTAGTCGGGCTCGACCGCATAGCTGTCAGAGCCCGGCAGGAGGTATCCCAGGTAGAAGGTCACGTCGGAGGAGGTGCCCGGGATCGTGAGGGTGTAGTGGTCGGAGCTGTCCTGCACGAGCTGGGGCGTGAGGTTGCCTTGGCCCGACGCATGGGCGAAGACGCGGAAGCTCATGGCGTCGATGGGATAGGCGACGTAGGTCGGGTCCGTGTCAAGTCTCGTGACGGGCGTCGCCATGTCCGCGTCCGGATACGAGGTGAGTGAGCTCACCGTGGAGACGTCGGTCGTGACCTCGGTCGGGATGTCGGAGGGATTCGCCGCCTGCGCGGGGCGCACGGGCGGCAGCACGAGGCCGAGCAGGGCGAGCAGCCCCGCCATGGCTGCCGCGAGCGGGATGCGCCGACGACGGCGGCTCGGCATGGCCTGGGGGCGGGCGGGCAAAGGCATGGGGAATCCTCCCCTAACGCGGACCTAAAAAAGCCTTGTCGCGCGCAGGATAGCATCCCCTTTATGCCTGCGTGCCCTCGTTCCCCGCAAGCGAGGCGACGTACGCCAGAAGGCGACCGCGCTCGTTCTCGAGCCTGCCGGCGACCACCTCGTCGAGCGCCGCGGAAAGGAGCCTGCCCACCTCGGGGCCAGGCGCGACGCCCGCGGCGCGCATCACGTCGGCACCCCCTATGGCGAGGTCGCGCACGCCCACGACGGGGCCCCGCCGGCGCTCGGCGCGCACGGC
>CADBMC010000188.1 GCA_902795635.1 uncultured Coriobacteriaceae bacterium
CCGAGCATCGAGAAGAACAGCGTCGCCAGGACGATGGGGAAGGCGAGGCACCAGATGAGGGTGCTGGGGTTCCGCGCGAGCGTCTTGACGGTGACCTTGAAGGTCTCCCACATCGTCCTCACCTAGTCCCTGAGCTCGCGGCCGGTGATCTCGAGGAAGACGTCGTTCAGGGTGGGCGGCTCGCAGGCGATGCGCCCGTAGGCGACGCCTCCCTCGGCGAGCACGCCGATGACGTCCGCGAGGTTGTGCTCGGCCGTCTCGCAGGAGCAGCGCAGCTCGCCGTCGGACCACGAGGCGCCCGTCACGTGGGGCAGCGCGCGCACGCCCGCGATCACCGCTTCGGGAACGGGAGCGCACTCGACGGAGATCTTCTCCTTCGTGCCGATGGTCCGGCGCAGCTCGTCGGGGGTGCCCTGGGCGAGCGAGACGCCGTGGTCCATGATCATCACGCGGGTGCAGATCTGCTCTATCTCCTCCATGTAATGGCTCGTGTAGACGACCGTGGTGCCGGCGCGGTTGAGCTCGGCGATCCCCTCGAGGATCGACGCGCGGCTCTGCGGGTCCACGGCCACGGTGGGCTCGTCGAAGAAGATGAGCTCCGGCTTGTGCGCGATGCCGCAGGCGATGTTGAGCCTGCGCTTGAGGCCGCCCGAGAGCCTCTTCGGGCGGAACCGCTCGAACCTCTCCAGGCCCACGAACGAGATGGCCTCGTCCACGAGCTGGCGGCGCCGCGCTCGGTCGCCCACGTAGAGCGAGCAGAAGTAGTCGACGTTCTCGCGGACATTGAGCTCCTCGAAGAGCGCGACCTCCTGCGGGACTATGCCGATGCGGCGCTTGAGCTCGTAGCTCGTGGGCGTCATCTCCTGGCCGAAGAGCCGGATGTCGCCCTTGTCGTAGGCGAGCAGCTGCAGGATGCAGCCTATGGCCGTGGTCTTGCCCGAGCCGTTGGGCCCGAGCAGGCCGAACACCTCGCCGCTCGCGATGTGCAGGTCGAGATGGTCGAGCGCCACCAGGTCGCCGTAGCGCTTGACGAGGCTGTCCACCGAGACGACATCTGGCATGGGGCCCCTTCCGTCGAGCCTTCGCCGCCGGCCTCGCGGGCGCGACGGCTCTCCCATTGGCCCGAATGGTAGGGAGCGCCCGCGCGCGGGGGGAGTGAGCAGGCTCCCCTTTCGGCTCCCGGGGCATGACAAACGTCATGGTTGCCGGCAGGGGCGCCGGGCGCGTGGCGGCGGATGATACGATGCTCGCATGGAGCGACTCGTCGACAAGGCCATCGTGCTTCTGTGCTGCCTGCCATCGCTCGCGCTCGTCGCGGTGGATGCGCAGTGCGTGGCCATGCTCCTCGTGTCCGTGACGGCCACCTGCGCCTTCGAGGCCTCGGTGCTCGTCCCCTCCGAGGCGGGCCGTGCCGGCGCCGGCGGAAGGGCTGCCTGGCGGTTCGCCTTCCCTCTGGCATGCTGCGCCCTTTGCTGCGCGCTCCCTGCCGGAGCGCCCTTCTGCGCGCTTGCCGCCTACGACCTCATGCGCGCCGACTGCGCGCGCCCGCTCGCCCTGGTCGCGCTCGTCCCCGTCCTCCTGGCCATGCCCGCGCTGCCCGCCACGGTCGTGGCCATATCGCTCTGCTCCTGCGTGGCGGCGACGACGCTCTCCGCCAGAAGCGGCAGGAGCATCGCGCAGCGCCGCCAGAACCTGCGCGAGCGCGACATGGTGCGCGAGCAGGCCCTCAAGCTCGAGGAGGCCAACCGCGACCTGGCGGACCGGCAGGAGTACGAGGCGCGGCTGGCGACGCTCGCCGAGCGCTCGCGGCTCGCCCGCGACATCCACGACAACGTGGGGCACCTGATAACGCGCGCCCTCATGCAGACGGAGGCCCTCAAGGTGGTGCATGCGGACGATCCGGAGGTGAAGGCGCAGTTCTCCTCCGTGGCGTCGACGCTCGACGAGGCCCTCTCCGCCCTGCGTTCGAGCGTGCACGCCCTGGCGGACGACTCGTGCGACCTCTCCGTGCAGCTGCGCCATGCCGCGGAGTCCTCATGCGAGGGAACGGGGCTCGCCTGCGCCTGCGACATCGCCGCCGCCGAGGCGCCCCCGCAGGTCACGGCCTGCCTGCTTGCCGTCATGCGCGAGGCGGTGTCCAACAGCCTCCGGCATGCCGAGGGCGCCACGCGCATCCGCGTGGAGCTCGTGGAGCATCCGGGCATGTGGCGGCTCGTGGTGGACGACGACGGCAGGCCGCCCTCCCGCTTCGGCGGCCAGGTGGCCCCCGTCGCGCTCGCGCCAGAAGGCGGGATCGCTGCAGGCGGCCTCGCGACAGACGAAGGCATGGGGCTGCGCTCGATGTCGGAGCGCGTGCGCGCCCTCGGCGGCACGCTTGCCGCCGGCTTCTCGCGCGAGGCGGGCGGGTTCCGCGTGCTCGCCACCATTCCGCGCGCCGCGTCCGCAGGCGCCGGCGCCCGCGACGGGGCGGGCTCGGCGGCGACAAGGGAAGGGGCATCCTCATGAGGTTGATCGTGGCAGACGACGATGCCGTGGTCGTGAGCTCGCTTGCCATCGTGCTCGGCGCGCAGCCGGACATGGAGGTCGTGGGCACGGGCACCGACGGCGAGCAGGCGGTCCGCCTCTGGCAGGAGCTCTCGCCCGACATCGCCCTGCTCGACATCCAGATGAAGGGCATGGACGGGCTGGCCGCGGCCGAGCGGATCCTGGAGCGGGACCCTGGCGCGCGCATCGTCTTCCTCACGACGTTCTCCGACGACGAGTACGTGGTGCGCGCCCTTCGCATGGGCGCCTGCGGGTACCTCATCAAGCAGGACGTGGCGGCGATCGCCCCGGCGCTTCGCTCCGTCATGCGCGGGCATTCGGTGCTGGAGGGCCAGGTGCTCGAGCGCGCCGTGGCGCTGGGCGCAAACGATGGCACGCAGAAGGCCGCCGAGCCGGACATGGAGGCGCTGTTCCCCCAGCTCACCGAGCGCGAGCGCGAGGTTGTGCGCCTCGTGGCGGAGGGCTTGGACAACCGCGAGATAGCCGCGCGGGCGTGCATGGGGGAGGGGACGGTGCGCAACCACATCTCGGACATCCTGGCCAAGCTGGGCCTTCGCAACAGGACCCAGATCGCGGTGGCCTGGTGGCGGGCGCTGCGGTAGGCGCGACCTGCAGGCCGCTTGCGTCTCGCCTCCCAAGCCGTGGCCCCCTCTTCTGCTACAATGGCCGGGGTGGGGGCACGGATGCCAACCCGCGTTCCCTTGGCTATCACCTCCGTAGATGCTTCGGCTTGTGTCGGCTTTCTGCATCTGCGGGGGCTTTTTGCGCCTTCGCGTCGATGGGCGCCGCGATGACGGCAGCCGCTGCATGCTTCTGTGCTGATTCCCGGCAACCGACTACGGCCTTCTCACG
>CADBMC010000189.1 GCA_902795635.1 uncultured Coriobacteriaceae bacterium
CCGACCTGCCCGTGGCCGAGGAGGCCGAGCTCACGGCCCGGTTCCTGGGCAACGAGACGCGCCTCGTGCCCGACGTGGGGGTCTCGGGCATCCACCGGCTGCTCGCCCATGCGGAGGAGATCGCCCAGGCAAGCGTCGTCATAGCCGTCGCCGGCATGGAAGGCGCGCTGGCCTCCGTCGTGGGCGGCCTCACGAGCGCGCCGGTGATCGCCCTGCCCACGAGCGTGGGATACGGCGCGAGCTACGGAGGGCTCGCGGCGCTTCTCGCCATGCTCAACAGCTGCGCCTCGGGCACCTCGGTCGTCAACATCGACAACGGCTTCGGCGCGGGCTACCAGGCCCACCTCATCAACCACATGGGGCTGCGCGGGCAGTAGGCGCGCCCGGGCGGGACGCGGGCGCTAGCGAAGGTAGCAGGCGGCGAGCCAGGAGGCGACGTTCGCCGGCAGCTCGCCCACGCGCTCGGCCGGCGCGAACCCGCGCTCCCACACGAGCGTGAGGTCGCAGGTGCGAACCCCGTCGATGGCGGAGAGGCACAGGGAGAGGTCCATCTCCTGCACGAGCGTGGTCGAGTCCTGCTGCACGCCCGAGTTGATGCGCCAGTGCGGCGCCACCTGGGTCGTGCCATAGCCCTTCTCGTCCTTCGCCACGAAGTAGAAGGGGTCGTACATGTGGGCGCGCCTCGTTATGGAGGAGCCCTGGCCGTCCACCTGGTCCAGGTCGTCCTCCCAGTCGCCGGGGTAGGAGGAGTCCCAGCCGACGAGCCCCTTGTACTCGTCCTCGTTCTCCGAGAGAAGCGTGCCCATGTCCTTGTCGAAGTGGAGGGACTCGGAGTCCTGCCCCACGCCGAAGAGCTGGTTGGTGGACCAGCTGCGGTCGAGCGCGTCGAAGGCGCCCAGGCCCCGGGTGGCAGGCCGGCACGCGCGCGCGAAGGCGCCGAGGCTCGCCACGGACGCCGAGCCGGTGCCCACGTCGTAGGTGAGCCAGCTCTCCTGTGCGTTGAGCGCCGCGAGGTACTCGTCGAGGGAGGCGAACGTCTCCCCCTCCAAGGCGACCTCCCCCTCCGGCGTGGACGAGGCCGAGAGGGAGTCGCCGGCGGCTCCCAGGGAGGCGTCGTCGTCGGCCCCGGGGAAGCCCGCCGAGAGCTGGCCGGAGAGGTCCTGGGTGAAGGGGAAGCTCGTGCGCGTCGCGAAGTCGGCGAAGCTGGACTCGAGCTCCGCGCGCACGTAGCTCGCGTAGCTTCCCTGGGAGTACTCGGCATCGTCGGACTCCTGGAGCTCGAGCGTGCCTCCCGTGGAGGCCTCCATGCCACGCTCGTCCACGTGGTCGGCCCAGAGGTCCGCGAGGTCGCGAGAGAGCCTGCGCTCGAACGAGCCGTCCGGGCGCAGGCGCGAGGAGTCGGCCGGATCGTACTGGCCGACGGCCCACTCGTAGGCGGCGTCGGCGCCGTCCGTGAAGATGACGGGGCACCAGCTCAGGGATGCCCATACGTCGTCGGAGACGTCCTCGCCGGAGGCATCGTGCGTTATCGCGCCGATGTCGTCCAGGTAGGGCGTGAAGAGCGTCGAGCCGCCCGTGGCGCCGGCAAGGACCGAGAGCGTGCCTCCCGCGCCGTGGCCCATCGTGACGATGCGGTTGGCCGAGCCCGCCATGTCCGCGTCGTTGTAGCGCAGGAAGCGGACGGTGGCCTTGAGGTCGACGAGCCCATAGGGGATGCCGCCGGGGATGAGGGTGTCGGTGGTGGAGTCGTATCCGCTCGATCGGCCGCGCAGCCCCGGGTAGACGTAGATCATCCCCTGCTCGAGGAAGCTCCCGAGCGTGTCGGTGTAGGTGTAGGTGGTGAGCGCGTCCTGCGCCGCGAAGTCACCGGCGTTGAGGGCGATCACGAGCGGCGCGCCCGTTGAGGCGAACTGGCCCACCTTCACGCCGAGCGCGACCTTGCAGGTGTAGTAGCGGCCGTGCTCGGTGGCCTCGAAGAAGGGCCCCGGCACGAAGATCGAGAGCGTCTGGTAGAGCTCGGACACCGGGCTCTTGCAGTACGGAAGCCCCATCTGGTAGTAGACGTCGTGCTCGTCATCGTAGCTCCAGCTCCGCATGTCGATGGCGAGCGAGGAGAACTCGCCGGCGTCCGCATCGGACGCCGTCGCGGCCTCCGTCTCCGCCTGGTCGTCGCCGCTCGCGGAGCCGTCGCCCCCGCAGCCGGCAAGCGCCGCCGTGGCGGCCCCGAGGGCGCCCAGGCGCAGGAGCTCCCTGCGCGTGATTGCCCTTCTGCGCTCAGCCTCGGCCATCCCATGCCTCCTGGAGCTCGCCCAGCCTCACGATGTCCTCGTAGAGGCACCGGTGGTCGGGCGGGACGAAACGGTCCACATGATGATGACCAAAATACCACGCCTTGAAGACGAGCCTGTGCTCGAGCTCCTCCATCCAGTCGCTCAAGGGGTCCGGGCCCTGCAGGATCGCGCCGTCGTAGAGCGCGGGGATCACGGAGCTCGCGCACTGGTGGGTGACCACGTAGTCCACCTTCCAGCCGCATCCGTCGAGCGTCTCGCGGGCGCAGGCGAGCTCCTGCTCGCTCGGCAGCTCCTGCGGCCACCAGCTCTCGCCGGGCACGCGCAGCGCTCGGTCCACGGAGGCGGCGCCGCCCAGGGCGAAGAGCGTCCGGCCACCCAGGTCGAAGAGCTGACCGCGCAAGAGGTGGATGACGCTCGGCGAGACGCGCTGGACGAGCCCGCCATGCCAGCCCTCCACCGGAAGGCGCGAGAGGGCCTCGAAGTTCTCGTGGTTGCCGTCCACGAAGAGCGTGGTCCACGGCCTGGCCTCGAGCCAGTCGCGCCACCAGAGCTCCTCGGCCCCGAAGTCCCACACGAGCCCGAAGTCCCCCGCCACGACGAGGTAGTCGTCCTTCGTGAGCGAGGTGCCCTCGGGGAAGCGCTTGGAGTCGAGCCGATGCATGCCGAGCGACCCGTGCAGGTCGCCTGTGACGAAGACGCTCACGCGCTGGCCTTGGCTATCCCTTGCGCACGTCGCCGGCGATCTGGTCGGAGACGGAGGCGCCCTTGCGGCGGTCGGGGCCCCAGAAGCAGCAGCTCATCATGCCGGGACCCACGTGGCAGCCGATGGTGGGGCCGATGGTGGTCTCCAGGAACATCGTCGAGTCGTCGGAGCGCAGGATGAGCGACTCGAGTCGCTCCACGTCGTGCTCGCAGTCCGCGTTGCCGATGGCGGCGACGTTGGAGAAGATGTCGGAGTTGTGGTTCTTGACGAAGAAGTCCGCCATGCGGCGGATGGCCTTCTTGCGGCCGCGGGCGACGCCCATGAAGGCGAGCTTGCCGTCGAGGTCCCACGTAAGCAGCGGCTTCACATCGAGCTTGGCGCCCACGGTGGCAAGCCCCTTGGGCATGCGGCCGCCACGGGCCAGGTAGCGCAGGTCGTCCACGATAAAGGCGGTCCACACGTAGTAGCGCGCCTCCTGGGCCCAGGCCACCATCTGCTCGGCGGTGAGGCCCTTGTCGCGCTGACGAATCGCCTCGGCGATGAACAGCGACTGGGTGGTCGAGCCGCACAGGATGTCCACCACGTAGAGCGGGATGTCGTCGCCCAGCTCCTCCTTGAGCCTGCCGAGCACGGCCATGGCCCCGTCGTAGCAGCCCGAGATGCCGCTCGAGAAGCACAGGTAGACGGTGGGGATGCCGGTGTCCAGGCAGTGGCGGAACATCTCCTCGAAGTCCAGCTGCGAGGGCTGTGACGTCATGGGGTGGGCGCCGTTCTTCACGGCCTCGTAGAACTCGTGGCTCGAGATCGACTGCCAGGCGTCGTCCTTGCCGTGCAGGCCCCCGTCGGGCTCGCCGGCCTCGGCGTAGGAGAAGCTCAGGGCCTCGACGTCGTTCTCGTCCAGGAACTCCTGGGAAAGGTCGCAGCAATGGTCGGTGATGATCTTGCACTTCGCCGTCATGAAAGCTCCTTCGCATCGTCTGGCAGGGCCGCGATGGCGCCGCGGCCACGCACATTGTAGTTGTACGGGCTGTCTGCGACGCCGCCGGAGGCGATCGCCGTCACGTGTCCGGCCAAAGGCACGCGAGCGGGCGCTAGTCCACCGACTTCAGGCTCTCCACCATGTCAATGCGCCGGAGCTTCGGCACCATGGCGGCTATCACCAGAAGCGAGAAGGCCAGCGTGGCCCCGAAGGCGATGAGGTAGCTCGCCGGATGGATGGCGCGGCCGAACATGACGGGGTTCGTCTCGGCGGACACGACGACGAACGCCTCGAGCCACGTTCCCAGCACGAGCCCGGCGGCCGACCCGAGCACCACGAGCACCACGATCTCGCGGAACACGTAGGCCACCACCTCGTGTGGCGTGAAGCCGAGCACCTTGAGCGAGGCGATCTCGCGCACCCGCTCGATGATGTTGATGTTCGTGAGGTTGTACAGCACGATGAAGGCGAGCGCCGCGGCGGAGACGACGAGTATGCCCATGACCATGTCGACAGCCTTGAGCGAGGTGCGGTAGGAGTCGACCGTCTCGGAGTTGAACGATACGGTGGCCACGCCGCCCACGCCCTCGAGGGCCTCGTCGAGCTTGGCGCGCGAGGCGTCGGAGGCGTCCGTCATGGCCAGCACGGCGTTGTCCGCAGGCGCGCCGCCCGTGGCCTTGCGCCAGGCCTCGGGCCCCACGTAGCAGTAGTGGTACACGTAGTTCTCGGTTATGCCCGTGCAGGTGAGCTGGTAGCCCTCGCCCGTGGCGTTACCGATGGAGTCCTGGTCGTAGACGGCGAAGGTGTCGCCCACGCCCACCCCGAGCTTGCTCGCGACCTTCTCGGTGAGCACGACCGAATCGTCCCCGAAGGACACTGCCTCCCCGCTCATGCGGTCGCGCATGTCTACGAACTCCGTGAGCTCCGACGGGTCGTTGGCCACCATCACCTGGATGGAGGTGGCGTCGGCGCGCCCGGTCGTCGAGGCTTGCATGGGGTCGAGCTCCACCGCGCAGGTGCCCTCGGCCCCGCCCACGTCCTCGAGCACCTCGTCCACCTCGGAGAGCTGCGAGGATGTGGCGCCGTCGTCCAGCCCCACGACGACGTTGAAGGAGAAGATGGGGTTTGCCCCCTCGTACTGGATCTCGATGATGTCCCATATGGAGTCGCGCACGCCCAGGCCGGTGAGCAGCAGCGCCGTGCAGCCGGCGATGCCCACCACCGTCATGGCGAGCCGGCGCTTGTAGCGGAAGAGGTTGCGCATCGTGACCTTCCAGGAGAAGGACATGCGCCGCCAGACGGGCCCGACGCGCTCGAGCAGGATGCGCTTGCCGGGCTTGGGGGCCTTGGGAAGCATGAGCGTCGCGGGCGCCTCGCGCATGGTCTGAGCGGCGGCGAGCCAGGTGGCGCACAGCGTGATACCCACGCCGGCCAAGGCGGACCCGCAGGCGATGCCCATGTCCACGGCGAGCGGCATGGGCTCCTGGGGGACGTTGTACATGATGCCGTAGGCCGAGTGCACGATGTAGGGCAGCACCTGCGAGAGGATGGCGATGCCCGCCACGGCGCCCACGCCCGAGGCGATGAGCGCGTAGGCCACGTAGCGCGAGGCGATGGCCGCGGTGGAGAAGCCGAGCGCCTTGTGCGTGCCGATGTCCACGCGGTCGTCCTCCACCATGCGCGTCATCGTGGTGAGGGCCACGAGCGCCGCCACCAGGAAGAATATGAGCGGGAACACGGAGGCGATGGAGTCTATGCGGCCGGCGTCGTCCGCATAGGAGGAGATGCCGGTGTTCTGCGAGCGGTCGAGCGCGTAGACGTCGGGCGCCTCGAGGGCATCGACGTCCGCCTGGGCGGCCTCGAGCTGGGCGGCCGCATCGGAGAGCCTGCTCTCGGCGTCCGCCTTGCTCGACTGGTAGGTGGCGAGCCCGTCCTCGTAGCCTGCCCACCCGGAGGCGAGCTCGTCCTCGCCGCTCGAGAGCTCGGCCGCCTTCTCGTCGAGCGTCGCCTTGGCGTCGTCGAGCTGGGCGCGCGCGGAGGCCGCCTGGCTCTCGTAGGCCTGCCGGCTCGCGTCGAGCTCGGACTGGCCCTGCGTGAGCGCGTCGCGCCCGGAGGCGATCGACGCGTCCGCGGCGTCGAGCTCCGCCTGCCGGGAGGCAAGCCCCTCGCGCGCGGCCGCCACATAGGCGTCCACCTGCGATGCGTCCGTGAGGCCCGCCTGCCCGAGCGCGCCTTCGAGCCGTGAGCGCTGGCTGGCGATGTCCTCGCGGCTGGGAAGCTGGGCGATGGCGGCATCCGTCTGCGCGATCCGTGCCTGGGTCTGGGCGAGCTCGTCGCCTGCCTGCGTGGCGGCGAGCTCCTCGAGCTGGGCGCGCTGGGCCTCCAGGGAGTCCAGCGATGCCTCGGCCTGGTCCAGCTGGACGAGCGCGGAGGGCACCTGCGCGAGCTCGTCGAGGGAGGCCTGCACCTGGGCGAGCTGCTGCCTGCCGGCATCGGCCTGCGCCTGCGAGGCGTCGAGCTGGGAGGCGTTCGCGTCGAGCTTGGCCTGGGCGTCGTCGAGGGCGCTCCGTGCCGCGGCGAGGCGCCGTTCCGCATCGCCTCGCGCCTCCGCGAGCGAGGCGTAGCCGGCCGAGAGCCGTTCCCGGCCGCTTTCGAGCTCGGCCTCGGAGGACTCGAGTCGCGCGAGGGCTGCGTCCAGCTCCGCCTTGGCGTCGGCGAGCTGCTGGTCGGCTTCGGCCTTGGCGTCCTCGTAGCTGGCCCAGCCCTCGTCCACCTCGTCCTGGGCGTCGGCCCTCACCTCGGCCAGCCGGGAGGCCGAGAGGTCGTCGGAGATGGCGCCCAGGCGGTCCTCCACCTCGCCCACCTTCTGCTCGTACTCCTCCGAGCCGTAGAAGAGCTCGTCGGCGCCCCTCACCTTCACGAAGAGCTCGGTGTAGGGCAGCCCGTCGGCGAAGGAGCCCTCGGGCACGAACATCACGCGGTCGAGCTCGCCGGAGCCCAGGCTCGTGTAGCCGAGCGCCGCCTTGTCGGGGAAGCGCGGCGAGTGGGCGAAGCCCACCACCGTGAACGTGCGCGTGACGAGCACGCCGTCGAGGTCGGAGGTGCCGTAGAGCACGGTGACGGTGTCGCCTATGCTCATCCCCTCGGAGGCGGAGTCTGCCGAGAGCAGGCACTCGTCGGGCGAGGTCGGCCACCGCCCGTCCACGAGCACGAGGCGGTTCAGGTACGATTCGTCGTCGCTCGTGACGGTGATGCCGTCGTCGGAGGCCTCCGAGGCGCTCGCGGCGTCGACGTCGAAGGACAGGATGCGGGTCGCGTAGCGCTCGCCGTCCATGCGCGCCATGACGTCGCACGACCAGCCGCCCGAGGCGGCCTCGACCCCCTCCACGGAGCAGACCTGCGAGAGCTGCTCCTCGGAGAAGCCCATCGTGGAGACGAGCCGGATGTCGGCCAGCGAGGTCCCGACGTAGAGGGCGTCGGCCGAGCGGCGCATGTCCGGGCCGCACATGCTGAGCCCGGCATAGAACCCGCAGCCCAGGGCCACGATCCCCGCGAGCGCGAGGAAGCGCCCCAGAGACGAGCGGATCGAGCGTGCGAGCTCCCGGCCGAGCATCCCCATGGCGCTACCACTCCAGCGCCGCGGCGTCGAGCGGGCTCGCATTCCTCTCGATGCTGGCTGCGCGGCCGCCGCGGATGTGTATGACGCGGTCGGCGATGCTGCAGAACGCCTGGTTGTGGGTGATGAGCACGACGGTCTTGCCCATCTCGCGCGACGCGTCCTGCAGGAGGCCGAGCACCTGCTTGCCGGTCTGGTAGTCGAGCGCGCCGGTGGGCTCGTCGGCCAGAAGGAGCTTCGGGTTCTTCGCGATGGCACGGGCGATGGCCACGCGCTGCTGCTCGCCGCCGGAGAGCTGGGCCGGGAAGTTGTCCATGCGGTCGGCCAGCCCCACCTTAGAAAGGACCTCTGCCGGGTCCAGCGGGTCGCGGCAGATCTGGCTCGCGAGCTCGACGTTCTCGAGCGCCGTGAGGTTCTGCACGAGGTTGTAGAACTGGAAGACGAACCCCACGTCGTAGCGGCGGTAGCTGGTGAGCTCGCGTTCCGAGAAGGAGCTCACGCAGCGCCCGTCGAGCGTGATCGTGCCGGAGGTGACGGTGTCCATGCCGCCGAGCATGTTGAGCACGGTCGTCTTGCCGGCGCCGGACGGCCCCACGATCACGCAGAGCTCGCCGCGCTCTATCGAGAGGTCCATGCCATCGACGGCGTGGACCTCCACGTCGCCCATGCGGTACGTCTTCCTTACGTCGGAGAACTCGATGAAGGGCATTGCGCCTCCCGTCCGCCTCCCCGGCCATGGCGGAAGGCTCCCTGCATTATCGCCCATGGCGCGGCCGCATGCGACGGATGCCGCGAGCGCCGCCGCAGCGGTGGCGCCGGGCGTCTCATGTGCTAGTCTTGCCCTTTGGCCCGTGCGCGCCTCGCCCCGCGCAGGGCGCGCATCGCAGCAGGGCGCATGAGGCATCGGGAGGCATCGCGTGGGCCACTTCAACTCCTTCGACGAGGACGTCGACAAGATTCGCGAGCTCTCCGAGGAGGAGGCCAAGGCGCAGCGGGAGGCCAAGGAGGCCGAGGAGGCCGAGCAGGCCGCCGAGGGCCAGGACGACGAGGAGGAGCTCGACGAGGAGGCCAAGCAGGTGCGCGACCGCCTGCGGGCCAAGAGGCGCGAGGAGCGCAAGCGCCAGATCAAGATGGCACGCACCGTCGTGGTGGTGTTCCTCGTCGCGCTCATGGGCGGGATGATCTGGGCGTTCGCCAACCTCGCCGGCAGGAAGAACCACGACGTGCAGGTGACCTCCGTCGAGAACATCCGCACCTTCTCGCGCGACTGGTATTCCGACTGGGAGTTCGACGACGGCAAGAAGTCCGAACTCGACGAGGTGGACCTCTCCGACTACTTCGCCATGGGAAGTGACGCGCAGCAGGAGTACGCGAAGCGCAACGCCGACCCTGACTCCCTGTTCGCGACCAAGGGAAGCACCTGCTTCCAGACGTGCATGGTCTCGCGCGAGGGCAACGACTACACCCTGCAGGTCTCCTACTACGAGGCCGACGGCGACCTCGACGAGGACGAGTGGCAGAAGCTCGTGGAGGACGGCCCCAAGCAGGACACCTACACCATCAAGGTGGACTCCAACTCCAAGATCACCGACATCAAGAAGAACTAACCCGGGCGCCGGACGCGGGCGCCGAACGCAGGCGCCGCAGGCAGGAGCCAGTCGCGGGTGCCTGACGCGGTCGCCGATAGACAGAACCGAAACAAGAAGGGGGACCGCCGCGGCGGTCCCCCTCTCCCATCGCTATGAGACGGACGAGCTAGATCTTGCGAACGTTGGAAGCCTGAAGCTTGCCGTTCTGGCCGGTGGTGACGTCGAACTCGACGCGCTGGCCCTCGTCCAGGGTCTTGAAGCCATCCATCTGGATCTCGCTGAAGTGGACGAACAGGTCGTCGCCATCCTCGCGGGAGATGAAGCCGTAGCCCTTGTCCGGGTTGAACCACTTAACAGTACCCTGTGCCATGACGTACCTTTCTTTCGCTGCCCCGAAGGGCGCCTAGAACGAACATGACCTCCAGTCAGAGGCCACGGGAAAGAGTATATGCCTCTGGGGATGGAAGACCGCCGAGAATTAATCGGCGCCCGCGCGCGGCAGTCGGCGCAGGTCCCGGCCCTAGGAAGGCGATCCCGGCTCCTCGGGGGCCTCGGGAGCCGCCTGCGCGGCATCCGAGGCGGCCTCCCCCGCGGCGGCCTCCGTGCCCTGCTGCGCCGCGCGCTCGGCCTTTGCTGCCTCGGCTGCCGCCTCGGCCTCCTTGCGGGCCTTCTCCGTGAGGCCGTCGACGATCCGCTGGTTCGTCTCCTGGAGCTCCTCGGGGACGGTGCCGAGGGAGACGTCGAACGACTCCGCCACGGCGACGGCCTGCTTGCGCCTGAGCGAGGCCTTCATCGGGCGGTCCTGGGCGGCGTAGGCGTCGCCGATGCGCAGCAGGGCGTAGGCGATGTAGGCGGCGGTGGAGTCCGCGATGCCGGAGAGCAGCATCATGGTGACGAGGGAGTCGGGAGACAGGCTGAGTGCCGTGCGCTCGTCCAGGTCGAGCAGCTCCGCCACGCAGTGCTCGGCCTCGTGCGTCGCCTTGAGGTCCCTGTCGAGGCAGGCGCGCACGAGCGCGTCGCCGATGCCTGCCACGAACTCATCGATGGCAGCGAGGATGTAGTCCCGTTCGAGCATGTGCCCTCCTAGACCTTCTCGTGAGGCATGGGCACCCCGAGGTGCTCGAAGGCAGCCGGCGTGGCCTTGCGCCCCTGCGGGGTCCTCACCATGAGCCCCCTTTGCAAGAGGTAGGGCTCGTAGACGTCCTCAAGTGTAGACGCGTCCTCGCCCACGGCGGCCGAGATCGTGGAAAGCCCGACGGGCCTGCCCCCGAACGTCTGGGTGAGAGCCCGCAGCACCTTCACGTCCATCCAGTCCAGGCCGAGCTCGTCTATCTCGAAGAACGAGAGCGCCTCGCGGGCGACGTCGAGCGTGATCGTGCCGTCGGCGCGGACCTGGGCATAGTCTCGCACGCGCTTGAGCAGGCGGTTCGCGAGGCGAGGCGTCCCGCGGCCGCGGCTCGCGATCTCAATGGCACCCTCGTCGTCGATGCCTATCCCCAGGATGGCCGCCGAGCGCCTCACGATCTGGGCGAGCTCGTCGACGGTGTAGTAGTCGAGCCTGTAGCTGATGCCGAAGCGGTCGCGCAGGGGCCCTGTGAGAAGGCCCGTGCGGGTCGTGGCGCCTATGAGGGTGAAGCGCGGCAGCTCCAG
Organism: uncultured Coriobacteriaceae bacterium; assembly: GCA_902795635.1. GTDB lineage: Bacteria > Actinomycetota > Coriobacteriia > Coriobacteriales > Atopobiaceae > CADBMC01. Next base: position 10,829 of record CADBMC010000189.1, read on the forward strand.
GCGGATGGAGCGCGCGGCCGGCCCCTTGCCGATCATGATGTCGAGCGAGAAGTCCTCCATCGCCGGGTAGAGGATCTCCTCCACGGAGCGGTTGAGGCGATGGATCTCGTCGATGAACAGGACGTCGCCGGCCTCGAGGTTCGTGAGGATGGCCGCGAGGTCGCCCTGGCGCTCGATGGCAGGCCCGCTCGTCGTATGCAGCGTGGCTCCCATCTCGTTGGCCACGACGCCGGCGAGCGTGGTCTTGCCCAGCCCCGGGGGGCCCGAGAAGATAACGTGGTCGAGCGGCTCCTGGCGCTCGCGGGCGGCCTGGATGAGCACGCGCAGGTTGTCACGCACGCGCGACTGGCCGCAGTACTCGTCGAGCGTCTTCGGCCTGAGGGTGCGGTCCTGCTCGAGGTCCTCGCTCGTGAGCTCGCCGGTCACCGCGCGCGGCCCCTTGGCAGGCTCGCTCCGGGGGGCATCGCCGTCCGCGAACAGGTCCTTTCCGGGATCGGCCTCCCACATCACCGGCCACCTCCCAGCCGCCGCAGGGCGAACGCGAGGGCGGCCGAGGCGTCGGCGGCGGTGTCGTCGTCCATGCCGTCGAGCGCGAGCTCGGCCTCCTGCGACGTGAAGCCCATCTGCAGGAGCGCGGCGGTGACCTCTGCGGCGACGCCCTCCTCCGCCACGGCGGGGGCCTCCGCGCCGGCGGCGGGCGCCATGCCGGCCACCCCCTGCAGCTCCACGTCGGCCTCGAACGCGCTGGCAAGCTCGAGCACGAGCCGGCCCGCGAGCTTCTTGCCCACGCCCGGCACCTCCGCCATGCGCTTCGCGTCGCCCGCGAGGGCTATGCGCGCCAGGTCGGGCGCCTGGAAGGTGGAGAGCACCGCCAAGGCGAGCCTGGGCCCCACGCCCGACACCTGGCAGAGCTTGTCGAACAGCACGCGCTCCTCGTTCCTCAGAAAGCCGTAGAGGCTCGCCGAGCCGTCGCGCATCACGAGGCGTGTGAGCAGCGTGACGCCAGAGGAGCCCGTCTCGGGAAGCGCCGCGGCCGTGGACGAGGAGACCCCCATCTCGTAGCCCACGCCCCCCACGTCGAGCACCACGCGCGACGGAGAGACCGAGACGAGCGTGCCCGTGAGCTGGACGATCATCGACGCTCCCTTCCCCTCTGCGCGCCCGCGCCGCCTCCCGGGGCGCCGGCGTCGCGCCGCACGTCGGCCAGGGCCTGCGTGCGCGTGAGGTTCGCGTGGCACACGGCCGCCGCCAGGGCGTCCGCGGCATGGTCCGGCTTGGGGTCGTGGTCGAGCGCGAGCAGCCTGCGCACCATGTAGGTGACCTGGTGCTTGTCGGCGGAGCCCGTGCCCACCACGGCCTGCTTGATCTGCATGGGCGTGTACTCGCCCACCTCGAGCCCGAGCTGGTCGGCAGCGGCGAGCGCCACCCCACGAGCATGGGCCGTGGCGATGGCCGACTTGGTGTTCTGCCCGAAGAATATCTCCTCTATGGACATGTCGGTGGGCCCGTAGCGGCGCACGACCTCCGATATGCCCCGGAAGATCATCCCGAGCCTCACGTTTATCTTGTCGTCCGCCGAGGTGGAGATGCAGCCGTAGGCGCGGGCGCGGCAGAGCGAGCCGCGCGTCTCCACGATGCCCCACCCCGTGTTGGCGAGGCCTGGGTCTATGCCGATTACGACCACATGCCCTCCTCAGACGGCCTTGGCTTGGACGCGATACAGAACATCAGTTCTATCCTAGCACAGCCGAAGGCGCCGCCGGCCAGTCGCTGCGGCCCTCCGGCCCTCGGGCCCTAGTTCTCGGAGAAGAGGCCGCTCCCGAAGGCGCCGTCCTCCCCGCCGCCCTCGGAGGGGTCCTTCTCTCCGTCCTGGAGCCAGTCGAGGTCGGGGTAGAGCGCGTCGAGCTCGCCGAGCAGGCGCTCCATCACGTCGTCGGAGACCGAGGCGCCCTCCGTCGCGTCCGCCTTGTCGCGCGTGCGGCCCGCAGGGGAGCCGGACGCCATCGGCGCCCCGAAGGCCCCCGGGACGGGAGCCTGCTCGTCACGCACGTGGTCGCGCCAGGCGACGCCCGCGGGGATGTCCAGGTCCGAGATCGCGCGGGAGCTCACGAACGGCGCGCTCGGCAGGGCGCGCCGGTACGCCTCGTGCTGCGAGAGCCTTCCGAGCACCTCCTCGACGAGGCCCGCCCATGGCTGGCCGTCGGCTATGGCGGTGGCTCCCATGCGCCGCTCGACGCTCATGAGCAGCATCGCGTCGATGGCGTTGAGCTGCGCCTCCTCCGAGGCGCCCGCCTGGGCGGCATGGCGCAGGCGCGGCAGGCCGAGCCGCGACAGGGCTCCGCGGGGGATCACAGGCGAGCGCGTCTGGCGGAAGCGGGCGAGCGCCGCCACGTCGGTGCGATAGACGTCCCCGAGGGGCGCCCACGCGAACGGCCCCACGAACGCCTGCGGCTCGAGGCAGCCGCCCGTCTTGTCGGCGGGCGAGACGATGCCCCAGCCCCCCTCGCGTGACCGGGCCGAAAGCTCTGCCATGGCGAGGTCGGCCACCGCGGCCGTGCCGCCGTCGCGGGCGAGGCGGGCGGGCTCGAAGGCGTCCACGCGCAGGTTGCGGGCGAGCTCGCGGGCATCGGCGATGGCGGGGGCGTCCTCCGCCGCGATCACGGCATGCACGCGGGTGGGGCCCAAGGCGTCCACGAGCACCGCGGCCGCGACGCTCGAGCACAGGTCGCCCGCAAGCGCGATCCCCGCATGGGAGATGCCCTCCTTGGCGAAGAAGCCCCGCGTGCCCAGCACGAGGGCCTCCCAGAGGTAGGGGATGCGCTGGTAGGCGGGGACGGCCACCGGACGGTCGAGCGGGCCCTCGTCGAGCGGGTCCACGTCGGCCACGACGAGCGCCTCCTCGAAGGAGGGCGCCACGGCGGCGAGCTCGCCCCACGGCGCCATGACGAAGCTTCCGCCGCAGAACACCTGCTCGTCGTAGGCGCCGACGCCGCACGCGGCCACGAGCCAGGCGTCGGCCGCGGAGGCCTCGCGCACGAAGCAGCCGCCCCCTATGCCGCAGGCGAGCGTCGTCGCCTCGTCGTTCGTGTCGTACCAGTCGCGCGAGGCGTACACGATGACGTCCGCCGCGTTGCCGTCCTGGACGAGCCGGTCGAGCCCCTCCTCGTCGAAGACGACCACGAACGAGAGGCCGTCCAGCACGAAGCCGGGCACGGCCTCGCCCGGCCCCGCCATGCCGGCAGCCCCTGCTCCCTGGGCAGGGTCGAGCGCATCGCCCTGTCCGCCTTCGCCTGCGGACATCACGCCCAGCGGCTCCACGCGGCCGTCCCTCATGAGCACGACGATGCAGGAGCCGGCGTCCTCCCCGAGCGCCACGGGCACGAGGGCGGGGATGGGCAGCGAGTCCGCGAGCCTGCCCAAGGCCGCCACGAAGTCGGCCGCGAAGTCGTCGATGACGGCGAGGCCGCCGAACGAGCCTCCGGAAAGGGCCTGCAGCGGGAAGACGACGAGCCCCGCGCCCTGCCCTTGGGCCGATTCCGCCTGCGCGGCCATGCGGGCGACGGTCGCGTCGAAGTCGCCGACCACGGTGTCCATCTGCGCGATGGCGATTCTCATGGAGCCTCCTAGACCGGGCCTTCCTGCGGCCCACATGATAGCCTCCCCTGCGCGCCCCCTCAGGCGATGCGCCGTCGGGCACGGCGCCCACGAGGACGCCCCTCGCCTCGGGCAGGCATGGGAAGGGGCGCCCCGAGGGACGCCCCTTGCTTCGTACCCATATCCGCCCGGCCGCCGCCGCAGCCAGCCGGGATGCTGCGCTTCCTTACGCCTTCCAGAGGCCGTGGAGGTTGCAGTACGCGTAGACGGTCCCGCGCTCCGCGCCCTTGTGGAAGGTGGCCTTCGGCTCGTCGCCGGCCTTGAGCTTCTTCACGACGAGCTTCTCGCCGTCGGCGTAGGCGATCCACTCGATGTAGTGCTCGGGAAGCATCGGGTGCTCGACGGAGCCCACGACGACCTGGAGCAGGCCGCCGTCCTCGGTGACCACGGGCACGTGCTTCTCGACGGCCGCGTCGGTGGTGTTGGCGGTGAGCAGCTCCATCTTCTCGCCGCAGCAGACGGGGTTCACGCCGCCGTCCTCGATGACGGCGACGATGTTGCCGCAGTGGTTGCAGCGATAGAACTTGACGTCGGACATGGTTCCTCTCTCTCCCCGCGCCTTGGCGCGGAATGCCATGTGGGATCGCCTCCGGGCTCTCCCCTTGCGTCCTCATGAAACGTCGTCCAAGCGACGGACATAAGTCAAAGCCGTCCGTCTGACACATACGTTACCCGAACACTTGCAATTATTTCAGCATGTCTTGCACAAGATTGGCGAACGGCATGCCGACCCTTCCGCCGCCGCTAGGCCACGACCACATGGCCGTCCCCCTGCAAGAGGTCCATCACCTCCGAGAAGAGCACCATGTTCGAGGCGTCCACCTTCGTGGGCAGCTCCATGCGCATCATGTCGCCCGAGGACTCCTCCACCTTGAGCTCCACGCGGTCGAGCCCGGAGTAGGTCTTGAAGACGCGCGAGAGGCGCTCCATGAAGTCGCGGTTAAGCAGGCGGCTCGACATGAGCACCTCGAAGACCTTCGGCCGGTTGGAGGCCTCGTCGAGCCTGATCGGCTCCACCTGCGAGACGATGAGCTGCGTGCCGCGGTCGTCGCGCTCGAGCCTGCCGTGCATGCGCACGAAGACGTCACCGCCCTCGGCCTCCTGGTCGCCCTCCTGCCCCATGAGCAGGGCGCGTGACTTCTTGTAGACCTTCGGGAACACCACGCAGTTGACCTCGCCCTCCATGTCCTCGAGGGTGACGGTGCCCATGAAGTCGCCGTTCTTGGTGGTGCGCTGGACCACGTTGGATACCATGCCTGCCACCCACACGTCGGCGCCGTCGCGCACCTTGTAGACCGTGGTCATCTCGCCGGTGTAGGCGTTGGTGGTGTCCATCGACGCGTTGAGGTCGGCCAGCGTGCAGTCGCGCGCCTTCGAGAGCGCGTACTCGTAGGGGCGCAGCGGGTGGTCGGAGACGTAGATGCCGAGCACGTCCTTCTCCTGGGCGAGCTTGACGTGGCGGTCCCACTCTCGCCCGTCGGGCTCGGGCACCTCGGCCTCGAAGCCCGAGCCGGGGACGTCGCCGAACATGTCGAAGAGCGAGCCCTGCCCGGCCGCGCGGTCGCGCTGGCGCTTGGCGGCCGAGTCCACGATGTTCTTGGGGTTGTTCTTGTCCACGAAGTGGGCGAGCTGCATGCGCGTGTAGCCGGTGGAGTCGAAGGCGCCCGCCTTGATGAGGGCCTCGACCACGCGCCGGTTGGCCTGGGTGGAGTCCACGCGGTCGCAGAAGTCGTGCAGGCTCTTGAAGGGGCCGCCCTTCTCGCGCTCGGCGATGATGCAGTCGGCCGCGCCCTCGCCCACGCCGCGGATGCCCGCGAAGCCGAAGCGGATGCCCTCGGGCACGGCCGTGAAGTCGCGTCCGGACTCGTTGATGTCGGGCGGCAGCACCGGGATGTTCTCGTGCCGGCAGGCGTTCACGTAGTGGACGATCTTGTCCGTCTTGCCCATGTAGCTCGTGAGCACGGCGGCCATGTACTCGCGCGGGTAGTGCGCCTTGAGCCAGGCCGTCTGCATGACGAGGATGGCATAGCCCGCCGAGTGGCTCTTGTTGAAGGCGTAGGAGGCGAACTCGAG
>CADBMC010000190.1 GCA_902795635.1 uncultured Coriobacteriaceae bacterium
ACGGGCCAGGTGGCCATAGACTTCACGCCGCGCCGGGTGACGAAGGCCACCGCGCTCGACAAGATCATGCGCTGCCACGGCATCTCTCCCGACGAGGCCATCGCCTACGGCGACGCGATGAACGACTACGACATGATGCGCCACGTGGGCCATCCCGTGAGCGTGGGCAACGCCCTGTATTGCATCGTGCAGATAGCCGAGCGGCACATAGAGACGAACGTCGAGCACGGCGTGCAGCGCGACATGGCCCGCATCGTGGCCGACCTGCGCGCCGGCGGCGACGGGCTCATCGGCTTCGACACGCCGCCCACGGCCATGGGTCAGGGCGCCGGGATCACGCGCGGCAAGGGAGAATCCATAGGTGACGCGGACGAGGATGCGGACGACGAGGCCCCAGCCTGCTCCGAGGAAGGGGAGAGATGATCCGTCTTATCGCATCCGACATGGACGGGACGCTGCTCGACGAGAACGGCGAGGTGCCGCCCGAGACCTTCGGGCTCATCCATGAGCTCGCCGAGCTGGGCGTGCGCTTCTGCGTGAGCTCCGGCAGGAGCCACGAGCTGCTGCGCCAGAACTTCGCCCCCGTCGCCGACGAGATGGACTACATCTGCTCCAACGGGGCGTTCGTCTACGCTGGCGGCGAGTGCCTGGCCATGGAGTACTTCTCCGTGGACGCCATATCCAAGCTGGCCAAGGTGGTGAACCTGTTCGACGCGCACCACCTGATGTTCGCCGGCGAGGGCAGCTGGTCGTGCGACGACACGCCGGAGAAGTTCGAGCGGCTCCACAAGATCGCGACGAAGGACATCTCGCAGTTCGTGCGGCGCCTGCCGGCCTCGGGCGAGCGGGTGACGACGGGCTGGTTCCTGAGCGAGCGGCCCGAGGAGCTGGAGGACCTGGCCTACGTGCTGACGCTCGAGATGGGCGACCTGTTCCAGTTCAACTACACGAGCGTGGGCATGGACCTCTCGATGCGCGGCATCAACAAGGCCACGGGGATCCAGAAGGTCATGGACTACTACGGCATACGGCCCGACGAGGTAGTTGCCTACGGCGATTCGATGAACGACTACGAGATCCTGCGCCTGGTGGGCCACCCGGTCGTGGTGGGCAGCGCGTTCTACGCGCCGACCCAGGTGTCCGAGCGCGTCATCGAGACGAACGCCGAGCACGGCGTGCAGCGCGACATGGCCCGCATCGTGGCCGACCTGCGCGCCGGCGGCGACGGGCTCATCGGGTTCGGGCGCAGGCAGCAGCCAGGAGGGGAGGCACGCCTTGATTAAGCTCATCGCCACCGACATGGACGGCACCCTGTTCGACGCCCCGGGACACGTGCCCATCGAGACCTACGGGCTCGTGCGCGAGCTCAAGGAGCACGGCATCCACTTCGCCGCGAGCTCCGGGCGCCGGCTCGAGGAGCTCACCGAGCCCTTCGGGCCCGTCTTCGACGAGATGGACTTCGTGTGCTCGAACGGCGCCGAGGTGTATGTGGGCGGCAAGCTCATCGACCGCGAGATCTTCAGCCACGACGCGCTGCTGCGCCTGGGCGAGGTGGTGAACCAGTTCGACAATCTGCACCTTCTGGCCCATGCGTCGAGCGTTACCTACTGCTTCGACCCGCCGCAGAAGTACGAGCACCTGCCCCGCCGCCGCACCCCCACGCGCGACCTCATGCTCGACGAGACGCCCGGTCCCGAGGTGCACATCTACAACGGCGTGATCATGTGCGAGGACCGCGACCTGATCCCCGACATCGTGTACGCGCTGGGCGTGGAGCTCGGCGACGTGTGGACGTTCGCCTGGACGGGCGGCCGCGGCATCGACTACATGCCCAAGAACGTCTCCAAGTCCAACGGCATCCGCAAGCTCATCCGCCACTACCTGCTCACGCCCGACGAGGTCATGGTCTACGGCGACTCGATGAACGACTACGACATCCTGCGCTACGTAGGCCATCCCGTGGTGATGGGCAACGGCCTGTACGGCGTGAAGCAGATCGCCGAGCGCGTGATCGAGACCAACAAGGAGCACGGCGTGCAGAAGGACATTCGCCGGCTGCTCGACGAGCTGGACGGCAAGTCGGACACGCACCCGTTCACCTAGGAGGGACGTGGCGCCCGCGCGTCAGGTCCGTGTGGGTCCTGCGTGAGGCCCGTGTGAGGCATGCGCGCCCGGCGTGCGCCTAGCTGCGATGCCCGCGCAGGTGGTCGATGACGCCACGGAGCGTTGAGGCGAGGTCCGTGCGGGGCGTCTCGCCGGTCTTGATCTGCAGGGCTGCCGGAAGGTGCGCGGGGAGGGCGAGCGCGAGAAACGCCGCCGCGCCGAGGGCGCGCTCGGGCTCGCCCGTTGCCGCCTGGAAGCAGAGGAAGGCCGCAGGGATCGTGAGGGCGCCCAGGCAGAGATAGCCCGACGCGGCCACCACTCCCGCGCCTGCCAGGGCGGAGATGGTGCCTGCAACGGGGCTCGTGAGGATGATGCCCGCGCAGGTGGTGGTCACGCCCTTGCCGCCGCGGAACCTGTGCCATATGGGGTAGTCGTGCCCGAGCGTGGCGCCCACCGCGGCCCACAGGGCGGCGCGGTCGCCGAGCGCTGGGAACAGCAGACGGCTCCCCACACAGGCCACGAGCGTCTTGGCTATGTCTCCGGCCAGCACGAGCAGGGCGTCGGTCGTGCCGAACTCGTGGCCGACGTTGGCCATGCCGGGGTTGCCTGCTCCCACGTCGAAGGCGCTCACGCCGTGCCTCCTCCGGCAGACGATGTCCGCGGTGAGGACGTTTCCGAGCGCATACCCGATGCCCACGCATGCCAGCTGGCCTGACATAGCCGCCCCCTCCGACGATCCTTCGGGACGTGGGAATCCCGCGTCCCAACGCCATTCTCGCACGCCCGCAGGAATGATGTGCCATGCTGTTGGGGATCATCCGTGGTGTTCCCTTCGCATGGAAAACCAGATGATTTAAAAGAAATCACAAAAAAAGATAAGCAAGCTGCTACGATGTCCTTGTCGAGCCGTCATGAAGCGAGGTATGCCATGGCAAAGAAGAGAATGCTGGCCGTGGAACGTCGCCAGACGATCCTGAGCATCCTGCACGCGAACTCGACGATCAGCGTCGCGGAGGCGGCGAAGGCCTGCGGGGTCTCCCAGGTCACGGCACGTGCGGACCTCGATGCCCTGGCAGAGGAGGGCCTGCTCTCGCGCACGCGCGGAGGCGCGGTGGCGTCCTCGGGCGTGACCCCGCTCATGCCCGTACGCATGAAGCAGAACATCGTGGTGAAGGCGCAGATCTCCTCGCAGGCCGTGGAGTTCGTCAACGATGGGGACTCGATCCTGGTGGGCAGCGGGTCCACGACCCTCGCCTTCGTGAAGGCGCTCAAGGACAAGCACGACCTGCGGATCCTCACGAACGACCAGTACATAATCGAGTACGCCGAGAACGAGCTGCGCAACGCGGTGCTCATCTCCACCGGCGGCATCCTCGAGCCGTACTACCACCACCTCAGCGGAGTGCTGGCACAGGCCAGCGTGCAGTCCGTCTACTATGACAAATGCTTCATCGGCGCCGACGCCTACCAGCCCTCCTTCGGGCTCATGACCGAGTTCGAGACGCTCGCTACCCTGAAGCGCGCGTTCATCGAGCACGCCCGCGAGCGGTACCTGCTGATGGACGCCACGAAGATCAAGCGCGAGCACGTCTCGGCGCGCTTCGCCGGGCTCGACGAGTTCGACGCCATCATCATGGACAAGGACCCCGAAGGCATCGTCGCCTCGGAGCTCGCGGCCCTGGGCGCCGACACGCGCCTCATCACCGCCGAATAGCCGCGGGACGCAGCGTCTCATCACTCAAACTTTATCGATTTCTTTGCGAAGCTGATGTTCCGGTATCGGAATGTGCCAGCTGCTACAAGTTCCTATCAATAGACAGCTCAACAGCCATGTAAGGAATTTACAAGCCTCCGTGAACGGCATTGTTTTGCCACCGAACGTGCCAGATTTTCCCGCAAACGGTTCCATAACTTATCAAAACTTTCTTTCTATTTACTTTTTGGCCAGGAGTTCCTATTCTTTGCCGGTGAAGCGGGTTTTGGCGTGACGGCAACCGGAAGAGGAGGGCGCATGATCGGGTTGGTACTAGCGGCGCACGGCGACTTCGCCGAAGGCGTCGTCAGCGCCGTCGAGCTCCTGCTGGGCAAGCAGGAGCATCTCGAGGCGTTGGGGCTACGCCATGGCGACTCGCCTGAGGCGTTCGAGCAGCAGGTGGTGGCTGCCATAGATGCCGTGGACACGGGGGATGGGGCGCTGTGCCTCGTGGACCTTCTGGGAGGCACGCCTTCCAACGTGGTCATGAGGCATCTCGACGACAAGCGCATCCAGGGCGTCTCCGGCTTGAACGTGCCGATGCTGCTCGAGGTCGCCAGCCAGAGGGACGAGCTCTCCCTCGACGACGCGGCCATGCTCGCGCTCAAGACGGGCATGGACTCGGTGCAGAGCCTGGGCGACCGCCTGAAGGCCGCGATCTCCCCGCAGGCCGTCGCCGTCCCAGCCAGCACGGGCAAGCACGGCGGCGCGGGCGAGGTCGTGCTCACGCGCGTCGATGACCGCCTCATCCACGGCCAGGTCATGACGAGCTGGCTCAAGGTGACCGGCGCCAACAAGATCATGATCGTGGACGACGAGACGGCGAAGAACGACTTCCTCAAGTCCGTCTTCAGGAGCGCCGTCCCCTCCTACATCGGCGTCGGCACCTTCAACGAGAAGAAGGCGGTCGACCGCCTCAAGAAGGGGTTCAACGAGGGCGACAAGGTCATCGTGCTCGTCAAGTACCCGCAGACGGTGCAGCACCTCGTGGAGCAGGGCGCCAAGATCGACAGCCTCGTCGTGGGCGGCATGGGCGCCCGCGACGACCGCACCGCCTTCTTCCGCAACATCTCCGCCTCCGACGAGGAGCGCGAGACCTTCCGCAAGCTCATCGACGAGGGGGTGAAGGTTCGCATCCAGATTCTGGCTGACGACAAGCCAACCGACGTAGCGAAGCTTCTCTAACCCGACTCTCGAAGGGAGATGCGAGATGCAGATCTCACTTGTGCAATCGATACTCATCGGCATCGTCTACTACCTGAGCTTCACCGGCACCCCGTGGCTCACGGCCCTCGGCTCGACGATGCTCCACTGCCCCATCATCAGCGGCCTCATCGTCGGATGCATCCTCGGCAAGCCCCGTGAGGGCGCGATCCTGGGCGCAGCCATCCAGCTGCCCTTCATCGCGTTCATCTCCGCCGGCGGCGCGCAGGCGATGGACCCCGGCATCGCGGGCACCCTGGGCACGGCCCTTGCCATCGCCTCCAACGTGGACGGCGCCACGGCAATAGCCATAGCGACGCCGATCAGCATGCTCGGGACCATCCTGTGGGTCATCCACATGACCGTTGACGTGGCGTTCGTCACGAAATGCGACGAGGCGGCAGACGAAGGCAACATGCGCAAGCTCTGCTTCTGGCACATAGTCCCGCCGTCGATCGTCACGTTTTTCCTGTGCGTTATCCCGGTCGCCGCAGGCTGCTACCTGGGCTCCTCCGTCGTGAGCAACATCATCGGCGCGCTGCAGGGCAGGCCCATCGTGGTCCTGCAGGTCATCGGCGGCCTCCTTCCCGCGGTCGGCATCGCGATGAACCTGCGCGCCCTCAACAGGCCCGGCACCATCCTGTGGTTCGTGCTCGGCTTCGTCGTCTCCACCTACCTCGGCATCGGGACGCTCCCGCTCGCCATCATCGCGGGCATCGGCGCCTTCTTCATCGCCACCGCCGAGGACAAGATGGAGGAGCGGCCGCAGCTGGCCGTAGCCTCGCACGGGAGCACCGACCCCGACGTGGCATCCGACAACCCCGACGACGACTTCGAGTAGGAGGACGACCATGGCTAACACCATTCAGAAGGACGCTGCCCTGTCGTCTGAGACCGGGGCCAAGCGCGAGGTGAAGCTCACCAAGCACGACGTGGAGCTCGTGTTCTGGCGCTGGATGTTCCACAGCCACACGAACTACAACTACGAGCGCCTGCAGTC
>CADBMC010000191.1 GCA_902795635.1 uncultured Coriobacteriaceae bacterium
GGCTGCTGGTCATCTCGAGCTCGTAGGGCGCCTTGAGCGTGTAGATGTGCTCGACCGGCATGGAGGCGGCCACGCGCTTCGCGTAGTCCTCGAAGGTCGGCAGCAGGGCGAGGGAGAACATGACGAGGACGCTCCCCACGAGCACGCCCAGGAAGAGCGTCACGAAGGTGGGGACGTTGCGCATCAGCACGCGCAGCCTGAAGCGCGTCACGTATCCCAGCTTAGGGGTGAGGCGCACGTGGCGTCGGCTCCTGCCTCGGGACACCTCATGGCGCAGGAACGCGAGGGGGGTGGCCCCGAGCTTGCGGGCGATGCCCACGAAGGCGATCCCCACGAGCATCGCATAGGGCAGGACCGAGGTGAGGACGAACGTCTTGGCGTCGAAGCTCGCCTGGAAGGGAGGCAGGCTGTAGGAGCGGTAGTAGAGGTCCCGGGCCATCCTCGAGAAGATCGTGTATCCCAAGGCGTTGCCCGCCACGACGGCCACGATCCCCACGAAGGCAGGCAGGAAGAGGTAGTGGCGTAGGATCTCCCCCTTGCGCCATCCCGACGCGAGCAGGGTGCCAATTACGGAGGACTCCTTCTCCACGGTCGCGTTCGTGAGGATGACGAAGATGAACGCCATGACCACGATCATGATGTAGAGGAACGCCATGTACATGGTGCTGTCGCCCTTCGCGTCCTTGCCGAAGAAGCTTATCCCCTGGTTCTGGTTGCGATCGAGCAAGGCGGTGACCTGCGTGCCGTTGCTCGTGAGGGCCTTGCCGACGTCGGTCTCCAGATCGGTGTGCCCGGCGGCGGAGAGGGAGCCGTCATCGAAGGCGAGCGAGTAGACATAGGAGGTGGGGAGGTCGGAGAGGCGCGCGAACCCATCCGAGTCCACGAGCGCCACGGCAAAGGTCACGGCATCCATCATCATGTCGGAGTTCGAGCGCATCAGCGCGGTGTAGTCCGGAAGCACCATCCTGCTGCAGATGGTGAACGTCTTGCCCTCGAGCCCGATGGCGTCGCCCACCTCCAGGCCGTGGTTCGCGCAGAACGTGTCGTCCAGGGCGATCTCGTCGTCCGCCTCCGGGAGGCGGCCTTCGAAGAGGCTCGGCGTGTCCATCTCGGTGCGGTTCTGGCTCACGTAGACGCGGATGGTGGCCTTAAGGTCGTCCTGCGTCACCTCGGCATCCCTGCTCGGGTCGTCGTTGACCTTGGCGCCCAGGCCCTCGACGGCGGAGCGCGCCTCGTCCGTGATGGCATCGGAGGTCTCGAAGCGGGCGTCCTCAAGGGCGTTCGTCTCGTCGAGGCCCGCATACGTCTTCTGCATGGATGACGACGTGGCGAGGAATCCCGAGACGACCCCGATGGTGACGACGAGCAGGGCGAATATGCCGAGGTACCTGCCTGCCTCTTGGACGAGCTGCCGCCCGAAGCGCCTGTGCAGCGGGTTTCGCATCTTCGCCCCCTACCACTCGAGCTCGGCGGCGGGGATGGGGGAGGGGTTGAGCTCGTTCTTCGCCAGCGCGCCTTCCCTCAGGCGGAGCCTCCTTTCGGCCATCTGGCCGATCGCCGCGTTGTGGGTGACGATGATCGTCGTGCATCCGTAGTCGTGGGACACCTGCTCGATCAGCTCGAGGATCTCCTTGGAGGTCTCGTAGTCCAGGGCGCCCGTGGGCTCGTCGCACAGCAGCAGCCTCGGCTTCTTCACGAGCGCGCGCCCGATGGTGCAGCGCTGCTGGCTGCCGGAGACCTGCGCGGGGAGCTTGTCGCGCTGCTCCCAGAGCCGAGCGAGCGCAGGAGGCCGTCCACCTCGAGCGGGTCCTTTGAGATGTACTGGCACACCTCGATGTTCTCGCGGATCGTGAGGTCTTCCACGAGGTTGTAGAACCGGAAGACGAAGCCGAGCGGAGTGGCGGTACTCGTTGAGGTCATGGTCGGAGAGGGTCTCGAGGCTCGTCCCGTCCACCTCGATGGTGCCGGCGTCGGGCCGCTCGAGCCCGCCCACGAGGTTGAGGAAGGTGGACTTGCCGGAGCCGGAAGGGCCGAGCAAGGCGCAGAGCTCTCCCTCGGCGAGCGTCACGTCGATGCCCTCGAGCACCTCGACGCGCGCGCCTCCTTCCCCATAGCCCTTGCGGAGGTCCCGAATGATGGGGAAATCGTCCATGTGCTGGCTCTCGTGTGAGTAATCCCTGGCTGACACCGTAAAGCTAGCACTTCCAGCATAAATGTTATCTACGTTTAACTTTCTGATCCGAATCGCGTCGGAGGTATAAAATCATACTGAAATGGTAGTAATTAGAAGGAAGGAAATGTCACTAGAGACGCATCAGATTGCGTCCCGCCGGAGAGGGAGGCAGCCATGAGCAGGATCGCGGACATACGAGGCAGGGAGGTCCTAGACTCGCGCGGGAACCCCACGGTGGAGGTGGAGGCCGAGCTGGAGGACGGCTCCCTCGGCCGCGCCATAGTCCCCTCGGGAGCCTCGACCGGGGAGTTCGAGGCGGTGGAGCTCCGCGACGGCGACGCGAGCCGTTACCAGGGCAAAGGCGTGGGCCAGGCGGTGAGCCACGTGAACGGCGAGATCCGCTCGCTGCTCGTGGGCACCGACGCGCGCGACCAGCGTGGCGTGGACCGCACGATGGTCGAGGCCGACGGAACGCCCAACAAGGGGCGCCTCGGCGCAAACGCCATCCTCGGCGCATCGCTTGCCGTCGCGCGCGCCTCGGCCGCATCCGCCGGCGAGCCGCTCTACGCCTATCTCGGCGCCGCCAACGCCCACGTCCTGCCGGTTCCCATGATGAACGTGCTCAACGGCGGCGTCCATGCGGACAACAGCGTCGACTTCCAGGAGTTCATGATCATGGCGGTGGGGGCGCCGGACTTCAGGAGCGCCCTGCGCTGGTCGAGCGAGGTCTACCATGCCCTCAAGGACGTGCTCAGGGAGGCCGGCCTCTCGACGGGCGTGGGTGACGAGGGCGGCTTCGCGCCCGACCTCGCGACGAACGCCGAGCCCTTCGAATACCTCACGAAGGCCATACGCAAGGCGGGCTTCGAGCCGGGCCGCGACTTCGTGTTCGCCATGGACCCCGCGACGAGCGAGCTCTACGACAAGGAGCGCGGCCTCTACGTGCTCAAGGGCGAGGGCCGTGAGCTCACGAGCGACGAGATGATCGGCTACTGGGAGGAGCTCGTAGGGAGGTATCCCATCGTCTCCATCGAGGACGGCCTTGCCGAGGAGGACTGGGACGGCTGGGTGAGGCTCACCGAGAGGCTGGGCAAAAGGGTCCAGCTCGTGGGTGACGACCTCTTCGTGACGAACACCGAGCGGCTCAGGAAGGGCATCGAGCTCGGCGCCGCCAACGCGATCCTCATCAAGGTGAACCAGATCGGCACCCTCACGGAGACGCTCGAGGCGATCGAGTTGGCGAAGCGCGCCGGGTATGCGGCGATCGTGAGCCATCGCTCGGGCGAGACTGAGGACACGACCATCGCCGACCTCGCTGTCGCCACCAACGTGGGCCAGATCAAGGCCGGGGCTCCTGCCCGGACGGACCGCGTGGCCAAGTACAACCAGCTGCTGCGCATCGAGGACGCGCTCGGCGGCTCTGCCGAGTTCCTCGGCAAGAAGGCCTTCTACAACCTGGCATAGGCTCCAGATGGGGCAATCGGCCTCTCCTGAAGGCCTTAGGCACGAATGGGCCCCGACGCGAGAACGACGCGCCGGGGCCCAGATGTGCTAGATAGCTGGAAACGCAGGGGCTAGAGCTCCTCGATGCCCACCTGGTCGATGAGGGAGTCCACGAGCTCGCGCTCGGCGGCCTGCGTGCCGGACTGCATCACGTTCGCGGCACCCGTGGCCATGCTCAGGCGCACGGTGTCCTCGAGCGACATCCCACGCTCCTCCGCATAGGCCAGCGCGGCCACCACGGAGTCGCCGGCGCCGACGGTGGAGCCCACCTTCACCTTGGGGGAGATGCCGTGGACCACGCGGCCGTTCTCGGCGAATACGGCCCCGGCGCCGCCCATGGAGACGACGACCTTCTCGATGCCCTTGTCCACGAGCATGCGCGCGGCCTCCGCGACCTGCGCGGGGGTCTCGAGCTTCTTGCCCAGGATGCCGCCGAGCTCGATCTCGTTGGGCTTCACCAGGTACGGGACGGCCTCGATGCCCTCACGCAGCTTCTCGCCGTCCACGTCGAGGAACACCTTCGCGCCCTTGGCCTTGAGCTCTGCCGCCCAGGTGCGGTAGGTGGCGTCGGGGGCGCCCTTCGGCAGGCTGCCCGACATGACCACGATGTCGCCGACGTCGATCTTGGCCTCGAGGTTCTTGAGCATGGCGTCGAGGATCTCCTCGTTCACCACGGGGCCGGGCTCGTTGATGTCGGTGTGGGTGTCGTTCTCGGGGTCCACGATCTTGAGGTTCGTGCGGGTCTCGCCTTCGACCTCGAACGCGACGACGTCGATCTCGGCGTCGAGCAGCATGGCACGCAGCGCCTTGCCGGTGTTGCCGCCGAGCAGCGCCATGGCGTTGCTGGTGCCGCCGAGCTTCTTTATCACCTTCGAGACGTTGATGCCCTTGCCGCCCGGGTCCTGCCTGAGCTCGGTGATGCGGTTGACGGCGTCCAGCGTGAGGTTCGGCACGATGGCCGTCTTGTCCATAGCTGGGTTGAGCGTGACGGTATAGATCATGTCGGCACTGCCTCCTGTCTTGCGGCCGCGGGCTCGGGCGCTTGCGGTCAACTTGAACGAAAAGGGGCGCGAGGGCTTCGCCCCCACGCCCCTTCGTCTTGCATCTTAGAGGTGCGCTAGTTCTGCTTCCAGTGCTCGAGCAGGTACTTCTCCGCCTCAGGCGACCAGAGGCCGTTGTTCTTCTCCGTGAGGTCGGCCAGCACGCCGAAGCGCTCGTCCTCGGCGGCCTTGGCGCGGAAGTCCTCGATGGCCGTCAGCGGCATGTCGATGTGGGTGTAGATGAGCTTCTTGCCGCCCGGGATCTTCGGGAGGTTGAGCGTCGTCTCGGCCGCGGCGTTCAGGCCGCCGACGTGCGTGATCATGACGGAGGGATCCATGCCCTTGGCGGTGAGCGCCAGGCTCTCCTTCATGTCCTCGGTGTTGCCGCCCGAGGTGCCGATCACGTGCGTGGCCTCGTAGTGGACGTTGTAGAAGTTCATCGGCGCGGTGAAGTGGTGGTCGACGGGGCCGGCGAAGAAGTTCAGGCAGCCGTCGTTGCCCAGGATCGCATCGGAGAGCGTGACGACGGGGGCCACGGGCGCGTAGCAGAAGACGTCGTTGAAGCCGGTGCCGCCGGTGAAGCCGCGCAGGAACTCGACGGGGTCGTCGACCTCGCCGTTGTTCACGATGTGCAGCTCGACGCCGTACTTGTCCTTCACCTCGTCGGCCGGGAAGAGCTCGCGGGCGCGGGCCAGACGGTCCTCGGAGATGTCGGAGAGCACGATCAGGCTCGGCTTGTGGTCGCAGTGCAGGGCGTAGGTGAGGCCGCCGAGGCCCATGGGGCCGGCTGCGGCGATGAGGGCGAGCTTGCCACCCTTGACGATGCCCATGTCGTGGACGTAAACGCCGGGCTTCGTGTGGAACGACGCGTGGAAGGCACCGATGTTGCAGCTCATCGGCTCGGTCACGGACGCCTTGTAGTAGGCGTCGCCAGAGTACTCGAGCAGGCAGCCACGCTCGAGGAGCTCGGCCGGCAGGATGCAATAGGTGCTGTCGCCGCCGCAGAACTCATAGGAATAGCCGGGCGACCAAGGCTCGCCGTTCTGCATGTTCGGCTGGATGGTGAACTTCGCGCCGACCTCGTACTTGCCGGCCCACTTCGAGCCGACCTCGACGATGTCGCCTGCGAACTCATGGCCGCAGATGGCGGGGTGCTCGGCCACGTCCGCATGGACGCGCTTGTGCTCGGTGCCCTGGATGGCCATCTTGTAAGTGGACATGCAGACGGAGTCGGAGACGATCTTCACGAGGATCTCGTCGTCCTTCAGGGGAGGAAGCTCGAACTCGTCGAGTCGAAGGTCGTTCTTGCCATGGATGCGAACCGCGCGGGACTTCATGAAACCACTCCTCTTGGTCCTTACGGAGGCTGACCCTCCGTGACGATGGGCGCGCTGGATGCGCTCAAATCGAAACAATTATAAATCGCCGGCGGACGCATCCGGACTTGTCACGGGATTTCACTTGAAGCCCTTACAGGAAAGGTCTAATTATCCATAACTTATAGGCTCCTGGTGCATAGGCGCCTGGCGCCGTGCGCTCGGGAGCGCCCGGGCTGGCGGCCTCGGTTGTGGGGATGGCGTGTCGCGCGAAAGTCGCAGGGTTGCGCCAAGCGGTGGTGTACAATCGGAAGGCTTCTTTTGCAGAGCCCCGTAACCTCTGAAGGAAAGAGCATGGCCTGCCAGTCCAGGGGCGGGTCCGTACGTCAGTGATGGAGGAGTCCGTGAACAAGTCGACCACGTATGCCAAGGCTGGCGACGTCGAGCGCAAGTGGGTGCTCGTCGATGCCGACGGCATGACCCTCGGCCGTCTCGCCACCAAGGTCGCCATGATCCTTCGTGGCAAGAACAAGCCCCAGTACACCCCGAACACCGATACCGGCGACTTCGTCGTCGTGATCAATGCCGCGAAGGTGAAGCTCACCGGCAACAAGGAGAACGTCAAGCGCTACTACCGCCACAGCGGCTACCTTGGCGGCCTCTCCTCCGAGAGCTACCGCGAGGCCATGGAGAAGCACCCCGAGCGCGTCGTCGAGCACGCCGTGCGCGGCATGCTCCCCAAGACGACCCTCGGCCGCAAGCAGTTCACCAAGCTCAAGGTCTATGCCGGCCCGGAGCACCCGCATGCAGCACAGAACCCCGTTCAGATCGACCTGGAGGCATAACCGATGGCTGAGAACACCGCTGTCTACTCCGGGACCGGCCGTCGCAAGGAGGCCGTCGCCCGCGTCCGCATCATGCCCGGAACCGGCAAGATGACCGTCAACGGCCGTGACGCCGCCGACTACTTCGGCCGCCAGCAGCTCGTCGACAACGCGCTTGCCCCGTTCCGCGTCACCGATACCATGGGCCACTTCGACGTCGTCGCCACCTGCACCGGCGGCGGCATCAACGGCCAGTCCGGCGCCGTGCGCCTGGGCATCGCCCGCGCGCTGCTCGACGCCGGCGAGTATCGTGCCGACCTCAAGAAGGCCGGCTTCCTCACGCGCGACTCCCGCGCCGTGGAGCGCAAGAAGTACGGCCTCAAGAAGGCCCGCAAGCGCCCGCAGTTCTCGAAGCGCTAGGCTTTCTTGCGTTTGCCGCGCATGCGAGCGCGGCTTCGGTTCGCACCATGGCACCCGCCGGCTTTGCCGACGGGTGCTTTTTTCGTGCGCGTGGGCGTCGCATCGCCGTGTGCGCGTTCGTTTCCCGAGTTTCGCGTGCGCAAAGTTGAGATTGGGGAACGAAAGCGGCGTTTTCTGACC
>CADBMC010000192.1 GCA_902795635.1 uncultured Coriobacteriaceae bacterium
AAGTGCAACAAGGCCTACAAGCCGGTCATCACCGCCACGCAGATGCTCGACTCCATGATCCGCAACCCGCGCCCGACCCGCGCCGAGTGCACCGACGTCGCCAACGCCATCTACGACGGCACCGACTGCGTCATGCTCTCCGGCGAGACGGCCGCCGGCCTCTATCCCGTCGAGGCCGTCCGCATGATGACCGACATCTGCCTGGAGACCGAGAAGTACGTCCATGAGCGCGACGAGTACGTCGACCGCGGCGGCTTCCGCAACGTGAACGGCTCGATCGGCTACGCGGCCGCCGAGATCGCCAACCGCGTGAACGCCAAGGCCATCCTCTGCCCCACCACCACCGGCCGCACCGCCCGCCTGATCTCCAAGTTCCGTCCGCACGAGAACATCCTCGCCACCTCCTCCTCCGAGAAGACGGTGCGCAAGTGCTGCTTCTACTGGGGCGTCGACGCCTGGCTCGTCGACTACCAGGCCACGATCGACGACACGATCGACGCGGCGATCGACAATGCCAAGGCGCAGAGCATCATCGGCGAGGACGACCTGGTGGTCGTGACCGCCGGCGACCCGCGCACCTCGCCCAAGCAGGGCACCTACACGACCTCGACGAACCTGCTGCTGGTCGCCCAGGTCCACTAGAGGCCGCCGTCGGGCGAGCGCCCGCCATCGAAGGACCGCAAGAAACGCCGGCGGCATGTGCCCATCGTGGCCGTGCAGCCGGCGTCCCTTTTCTCGCACGCGCTCTCATGCGCGCATTGCATGGGCCCGCGCTACTCCCAGAACTGCCTCAGCGACTCGAGCCCCACGGCCACGCCGTCGTGCGCGAGGTCCTCCGTCACGTAGGTGGCGTGCTCCTTGGCCTCGTCGTCGCCGTTGCCCAGGCACACCGATATGTCGCAGATGTCGAAGATGGGCACGTCGTTGCCGGAGTCGCCGAAGCACATCACGTGCTTGGGGACGACGCCCGCCGAGTCGAGCAGCCTCTTGGCGCCCGCGCCCTTGCCCACGCCGAGCAGCGTGAGCTCCTGCGCGCCGCTGCCCGCGTCGTAGTGCTCGAAGCGGTCCATGACGTTGGACGAGCGCATCAGTCGCTCGAGGCCCTCCGTGCTCACGTTCGCCTTCCAGACGTGCAGGTCGCCGCCCATCGCCTCGTAGGCCTCCTCGACGCTCGACGCCTCCAGGATGTCGCCGGAGAAGCCGAAGGCCCTTCCGCCCACCGTGATGGAGCCGCCGCGGCAGTTGAGCGCCGTGGGGACGCCGAGCTCCAGGCACTGGGTAAGGTAGGCGTCAGCGAGCTCCTTGGGGAAGAAGGCATCCTGGATGGGCTTGCCGTCGTGCTCCACGTAGGCGCCGTCAACGCAGACCATGCCGGAGAAGGGCAGCTCGCGCAGGTGGCGGTTGATGCCGTCGGGACCGCGCCCGGTGGACAGGAAGGCGACGTTTCCCGCGGCGACGAACGCGCGGATGGCGTCGCACACCCTCTGGCTCGGAGCCTCCTCGACCGACCCCGATTCGATGGCCCGCGTCACCATCGTCCCGTCCACGTCGAAGAAGCAGACGGCATTGACCTCTCTCGGCATCGAGATTCCCCCTCTTCCCTTGTATTAGTTGCGTCCCTCCGAGGCCACGAACGTCACGTCCTGCACGCCCTCGAGCAGCGCCCTCGCCCGCTCGTGCTCCGCGCACGTGAACATGGCGAGCACGATGCGCTCGAACCTGCCCACGTAGCGGCGCAGCTCGTCGACGGACGCAAGGCAGGCCTCGTCGAAGGGATACCCGTACACCCCGCAGCTGATGCAGGGAAACGCGATGGTGGCGTCGCCCGCCGCAAGCGCGAGCTCGCAGGAGCTCGCATATGCGCTACGGAGCAGCCGCTCGCAGAGCTCGGCATGCCTGCGGTCGTACACCGGTCCCACCGCGTGGATCACATGGCGCGCCCACGTTATGCCGTAGGCGTCCGTGATGCGCGCCTCGCCCGTAGGGCACCCCTCCGGATAGAGCCGCATGCAGGCGGCCTTGAGCTCAGGGCCTGCCGCACGGTGGATAGCCCCGTCCACGCCGCCCCCGCCCCTCAGGCCGGAGTTCGCCGCGTTGACGATGGCATCGACCCGCTGGTCCACCACACTGCCCCGCACGACCTCGATCATGGGTCCCTCCCGCCGACGGGCGTCCCTCCGCAAGAGGACGCCGAGCCCATAGTCCCTAGACTTTGTTATCTAATGCTATATGCTACGTCATGCGCGCGCCATCCTCCGGGGGCAGGCGAGCGGTGCGGCGAATTCCGCAGCGCTTCCCGCCAGCGGCCGATTGGCGCCGACGACCCAAGCACAATCGAATGCGCAGGAGGGGCAATGGCAGGGAGCACCGCCGAGACGGCGACAATCAGGACCAAGGGCGCCATGTGGCGCTATTGCGTGCAGAACATCGTGGCGCAGATGGCCTACTGCCCTGCCGTGATGGCGTCCGCCTACATGATCGGGCGCGGGATGTCCTCCACCCTCACGGGCGTGGCCGTCGCCCTCGGCAACATCCTCGCGCTCGCCATCCAGCCCTGGATCGGCTCCACGGCCGACTCCAAGCGCGGGCCCACGGTGGCCCACATGAGCATCCTGGCCTCCATCGGCTGCGCCGTCGCCTGCCTGGGGGCGCTCCTCCCCCAGCCCGCGCTCGTGACGCTCTTCGTCGCCGTGATCTTCATGCTCTTCCAGAACCTGCTCAGCCTCATCAACAGCGTCGCCGTGTACTACCAGAACCGCGGCGCCTCCATCAACTACGGCGTGGCGCGCGGCCTGGGCTCGGCGTCGTTCGCCGGCGTCTCCGCCGTGATCGGCTATGCGGCGGACGCTTTCGGGCCCACCGTGTACATGCTGCTCGGCTCGGCGCTCTGCCTCGTCACGGCACTGGCCATGCTGCTGCTTCCCACCCCCAAGAGCGTGCCCGAGCTCCACGAGGCAGCCGCGGAGGCTCCCGAGGCGGACGGCGGCGACGAGAAGAGCGGCAACGGGTCGTATCTCGGCTTCCTCAAGACGCATCGCCGCTTCATGCTGCTGTTCTTTGGCCTGAGCCTGGCCGTGGTCGTGGAGTGCGCGGCGGGCACCTACGCGCTTCCGCTCGTCCGGTCCGTGGGCGGCGGCAACACCGAGATGGGCCTGGCCATGGCCCTGCAGGCCATCGTCGAGGTGCCCGGCATGTGGAGCTACGACCTGCTCGAGCGCAGGTTCAAGACGTCGACCCTGCTCTCGTTCGCCATCGCCATGTATGCCGTGAAGGGCGTGCTCTTCTTCCTGTCGTCCAACCTCGCGATGGTGTACGTGGCCTACACCTTCCAGCTCCTGAGCTTCGCCATCGCCACCCCGGCGCAGATCAGCTACGTGAACAAGCACTTCGGCGCGGGCGACAAGAACAAGGCCGTGGGGCTCCTCTCGCTCATCTTCTCGGTGGCCAACGTGATCACCGGGCCCGTGGTGGGGACCGCGATCGATGCCTGGGGCGCGCACGTCGCCATGGGCATCGCGGCGGCGATCGGCATCGTCGGCGCCATCACCGCCTTCCGCGGCGTCGAGCCCGACGCGGCATCTGCGGCAACGGAAGGGAAGGCGGCCTAGGCATGGCGACAGCTGGCACGACGACGACAGCAAGCACGACGGCAGGCGGCACCTACGAGGAGCGCCTCGCCTACGCGGACGAGAGGCTCAACCTGCGCGGGGCCATGTGGCGCTACTGCGTGCAGAGCGGGCTCTACTGGGTGGCCTGGTGCCCCATCGCCTACGCCTCCACCTACCTGCTGGGCCGCGGCATGGCGCCCACGCTCGTGGGGACGGTGCTCGCCCTCGGGAGCCTCTGCTCGCTGTTCATCCAGCCGCCCATCGCGCTCACGGCGGACGGCGGCGGCACCACGAGCATCCGGACGCTCGCCGTGGCGCTCGCATCCGGCATCACCGTCTCCTTCGCGATCGCGCTGCTCTCCCACAACGTCATCGCCATGAGCGCCTGCATCGTCTTCGGCCTCATGCTCGCGCAGAACCTCTCGGCGCTCTCGAACGCCGTGAGCGTGTACTACGTGAACCGTGGCGCCAAGATGAACTACGGCCTCGCCCGCGGCATCGGGTCGGCCTCCTGGTCGCTCACCTCGCTCGTCATCGGCACGCTCACCGCAGCCTACGGCACCGATGCCATCATGTGGCTCGCGCTCGGCACCAACATCGCCATGACGCTCGGCTTCATGATGCTCCCCACACCCAAGGACGTGCCTCCCGTCACCTGCGAGGACGTCCCCGCCGCCGAGGAGGCCATCGAGGAGAGGGAGCGCTCGGGAGGGCAGAGCTACGTGGGCTTCCTGAAGGGCCACAAGAGCTTCCTGCTCGTCGTGCTCGGCTTCAGCATGTGCTTCGTCATGGGCAACATCATCATGAGCTACGTGCTGCCCATCATGGGGCGCGTGGGCGGCGGCCCCCAGGAGATGGGCGTCGCGCTCGCCATCTCCGCCATGAGCGAGCTGCCCGCGATGTTCAGCATGCAGGCGCTCCAGAGGCGGATTCCCACCGCGCGGATCCTCTCGGTCGCCGCCGTCGGGTATGTGGCCAAGCACCTCGTGATCGTCTTCGCCACGAGCATCGGGATGCTCTATCTGGGCTATGGCCTGCAGATGGTCTCCTATGCCATCTACACCCCGTGCAGCGTCTACTACTGCAACCAGCACTTCGGCGAGGGCGACAAGAACAAGGCCATCGGCCTCATGGTCATGGTGAACCCCATCTCGGCCATGGTGGGCAACTTCGCCGGCGGCCTGCTCACGGACGTCTTCGGCGTCGGCGCCGCGCTCGTGTTCGGCCTGGCGCTGAGCATCGTGGGCGCCGTCGTGGCGCTGGCGGGGCTCATGCCCGAGCTCAGGGCCGAGCGCGCCTAGCGCCCGCCGCCCGGAAGGACGCCGCCCACGAGGCCGGCACGGACCCATACGTTTCCCTTACATGCGATTCGACGCGAAATGCCCTCCTCGTGAGGGCATTTCCGTATCGCGGCGCGGTATCATCTGGCCAAAGGCGCAACGAGCCTCCGCAGCGCGGCCCGCCGCAGGGCGGCCGGCTTCGGCAGAGGCCGACGCCGACCCCCGGGGGAAGGGAGCCTCATGGCACTCGACGCGAAGCAAGCCGCGCAGGAGATCCTGGAGGCGGTGGGAGGCCCCGGCAACATAGTCTCGGCTGCCCACTGCGCGACGCGCCTCAGGCTGGTGATCGCAGACGACGGGAAGGTGGACCAGAAGGCCGTCGACGGCGCCGTGGGCGCCAAGGGCAACTTCGAGGTGGCCGGCCAGCTGCAGATCGTCTACGGCACCGGCACGGTGGACAAGGTCTACGACGAGCTCGTGAAGATGCCCGGCGTTACGGCCGCCACCAAGGAGGAGCAGAAGGAGGAGGTCGCCCAGAAGGGCAACGCCTTCCAGCGCGCCATCAAGGTGCTCTCCGATGTGTTCGTCCCGATCATCCCCGCCATCGTGGCCTCGGGCATGCTCATGGGCATCATGGGCGCCATCCAGTACATGGGGACGGCCGCCCCGGACGGAGCCGGCCTCTTCGCGCTCGACACCAACTCGGTGTGGTGGCGCATCGCCTCGCTCATCAACGCCTGCGCCCTGGGCAACCTGCAGATCCTGCTCGGCTTCTCTGCTGCCAAGGTGTTCGGCGGCAACCAGTACCTGGGCGCCTCGCTCGGCGCGCTGCTCATAAGCTCCGACTTCATCAGCGCCTATAGCGCATCCGACGCCATCGCCAAAGGCGCCATGATCACGCTCGACGTGATACCCGGCATCTACAGCATCGACTGGGTGGGCTACCAGGGCCACGTCATCCCCATCATCGTGGCCGTGTGGATCATGTGCTTCTTCGAGAAGCGCCTGCACAAGGTCGTTCCCGACATGTTCGACCTGTTCGTGACCCCGCTCGTGTCCGTCTCCGCGGCCGCCTACATAACGATCCTGTTCATCGGGCCCATCTTCGTG
>CADBMC010000193.1 GCA_902795635.1 uncultured Coriobacteriaceae bacterium
TAGGCCTTCGGAAAGTTTTCTGCGCCTTGCGTGCCACGGGGTTCTCGGCGAAGATTCGCGGTTCGGTCTTGCATGGGCGTGATGACATGAGGTCGACGGGAACGGGCTATTTACTGCGGAAATCGTGCCGAGGTGGGTTATCATCGGTACAACTGGAATCGACGACGGAAAGGGGCTTCCATGGCATCGAGCAGCGCGCAGAAGCTCAAGGTCCTGCACCTGATGGACATACTGAGGACGGAGACCGACCCGGAGCATGGCCTCACCATGCCGCAGCTCATCGAGCGTCTGGCGGCTAAGGGCATCGACGCCGAGCGCAAAGGGCTCTACCGCGATATCGAGACTCTGCGCGAATTCGGCATGGATATCCGGCAGCTTAAGCGGCAGCCCGTGCAGTACGCTCTGGCCGAGCGGGATTTCGAGCTTTCGCAAATAATGCTGCTCGTCGACGCGGTGCAGTCGAGCAGGTATCTTTCCGACGGCGCGTCGAACGCGCTTGTGAAGTCGGTGCGGCAGCTGGCCTCAACCGAGGAGCGCAAGGCGCTCAACAAGCAGGTCCATGTGCACGGTCGTCCCAAGAGGCAGGACCGGTCGGACTTCGTGTCAGTCGACCTGCTGCAGGAGGCGATTGCCCGCAAGAGTAAGGTGTCGTTCCGCTACTACAAGTACGGCGCCGGCAAGGAACGCGTCGCTAGGAAAGAGGGCGCGGCTCACGTCGTCACGCCGATGAACCTGACTTACTCGGACGGCAACTACTACTTGGTTGCATACAGTGCATCGGACGCCGAAATCCGCAACTACCGCGTCGACCGAATGGGGCAGATCGCGATAACGGGCGAGCATGTCGAGCGCAACGAGGTGATTGCGTCGTACGACCCCGAGGAAGCCGCGAGGACCGCCTTCGGGATGTACGACGGCGAGCGCGTGGTCGCGTCGATTAAGGTGGACGCCGACCTGATGAACGTCGTCGTCGACCGCTTCGGACGCGATGTGAGTGCTTCGCCTTCCGACGATGGAAAGACCGCGACCGTGACCGTTCCGATACGCGAGAGCCCCGTCTTCTACGGCTGGCTCGCAACGCTCGGCGGTGGAGCTGAGATTCTGCGACCCAAAGCGTTGCGCGATGGCTATGCCGATTGGCTCAGGGAAATCCTTGCTAAGTACGGGAAGTAGCGAGATTGTTACTTGCGGAACAGGGCTTCGTGCTGCATGAAGAAATCGAAGTAGACCCGGGCGTTCTCTAATTCCCACCAGTTTTTGATGTCGACCGGCGCTGTGTCCAGGTCGTAAATCATTGCGCCATCTAGGGACAGCAGGAATGGCGAGTGTGTGGCGATGACGAGCTGGCATCCGCAGTATCTGGTCAGCTTCTCGAGCATCTCCTTCAACTCGAGCTGCATCTTCGGGGACATGCTGTTCTCGGGTTCGTCCAGGCAGTACAGCGTGTCGTTTTTGAGTTTCGCTTCGAAGTACGAAAGCGCGGTCTCTCCGTTGCTGCCCATCCGCACCTCCTGGCCAACGATTTGCCGGAGGTATTTGCGCCGCGACACGTTTTTGTCCCTCGCCAGGGCGTTCGCCCTGAACTCCTCGAAGTTCTCCATGCCGGTGAGCCTGACTTTGATCCCTTGTCTGCCGGACCTGTCGGCATTGATCTCGCGCCATTCGTCCTTGCCGCGCTCAATCCCTTCCCTGATGTCGGTGTTGTTCATACGCACTGCCAACATGTAGTCGAAGACGTCGTCGCTCGTGATGATCCGGCTGCCGTTCGGGATGCGATATTTGAAGCCCTCCTCGTCGCGCCCCATGGTGTAACAACAATGGTCCGCGTATTTGTCGAACAACTCGCCGGAGTTGTGCGGCGCGACCCGGTTGAGCTCCATCTTCGCCGCGATGAGGTTCAGAAGCGTGCTCTTGCCCGAGCCGTTGCTGCCGTAGAAGATCGTTATCTCGCGGAAAGTGACTTCGTGGAGTCCCTTCGGTCCGAAGATTCCGCAGGGGTAGGCGTTGTCGATGTACCCGTAAGATCCGCCGTTTTCCGCCATCCTCTTGGCAATCAGAGAGCTTTCCTCGTCGATTGGAAGCCGGAATGATTCCACGTATGTTGCCATAGCTGCACCCCATCGGTTCGCATTGCCGCATTGGATTTACTCTCGTATTGCACTGTAGCAGCTGGAAATGCGCCAGCTGTCCAATGTGCGGTACACCCGCAATGTTCGCATTACGCGACAATCGCCTTGCAGATGGCGATGGCGCCATCGGAGGGAGAAGGGCGGCATGAAATGGCAAGCTACAAGAAATACCTGCATGTGGAGCGTCTCGGCACCGAGGAGTGCGAGGGCCTGCTTGACAACGAGACCGTATACGTCACGGCAAAGGTCGACGGATCGAACGGATGCGTCTTCTGGGACAACGAATCGGGAGAGGTCCGTGCGGGATCCCGCAACTTCGTTCTTTCAGACGAAGAGGACAACGCGTACTTCCACGAGTGGCTCAAAAGCGACGCAGAGGAAGCTCGCTTGCTCAGGTCGTACTGTGAGCAGAATCCCGGGCGCGTAGTTTACGGCGAGTGGATGGGCCGCGACAAGTTCGTCGGGGCTTTCAAGGCCTACGACAAGGCGGCGAAGGGCACCTTGATTGTCTTCGACGTGCTCGACGGGGAATCCGGCGAGTTCGTCCCAGAGAAGCAGTGGCGGTCGGAGCTGGCCGAAGCGGGCCTCGAGCCGTACTTCGTGAAGCTCCTCGCCGTGCTCGACCATCCTTCCGAGGCTGACGTGCTCGAAGTCGCCGAGCACAACGACTTCCTCCTCGAGGGGACAGGCATGGTCGGCGAAGGCGTGGTCTGCAAGGTGCCTGGTTGGAAGAACAAGTTCGGCCGTGCGGCATACGGCAAGATCGTTCTCGCGGAGTTCAAGAAACAGAACAAGCCCGCAACGGAAAGTGTGGCTGTCGAGCCCGACATCGTCGCCGCATTCGTCACCGATGCCGAAATCGAGAAGACCATGGCGAAGGTATGCGCCATTGTTGGTGTCGACTCCTTCGACGCGGGCAGCCGCAAGATGATGGGGATGCTTACGTCGTTCTGCTGGAAGGACCTGCTCGGTGAATGCCCGAACTGGGTCAAGAAGTTCAAGAACCCCAAGGTCGACTTCGGAGTGCTCTCGGGGCTTTGCGCCAAGCGAGTGAAGGAGTTCGCTGAGGGGATGTAGATGCTTTAGCGCATTGAGCAATTTGCTGGAGGGATTCAAGTGGATATGAGGGAAACGATAAGCGAGGAGCTTCTCGCAGTCGAGCGGGAACGGGATGTACGCGTCCTGTTTGCGGTCGAGTCGGGGAGCAGGGCCTGGGGCATGGCATCGGAAGACAGCGATTACGATGTGCGCTTCGTGTACGCCAGGCGCGAAGAGGACTACCTGCGCTTGGAGGACGTGCGCGACACGATCGAGTGGAGGCTCGACGAGACGTACGACGTCGTCGGTTGGGACCTCTGCAAGTTCCTGCGCCTGATGCGCGGCTCGAACCCCACGGTCTTCGAATGGCTTGAGTCGCCGATCATCTACCGGGAGTCCCCGGCATTTGGCGAGGTGCGCGGAAAGGCGCTGGAGTGCTTCTCCAGCAAGGCAAGCGCGTACCACTACCTCGGCATGGCCAAGGGAGAAGAGAAGATTTACTCGAAAGCCGACAGGGTCAGCGCGAAGACGTACCTCTACGCGATGCGGGCCGTCCTTGCGGCGATATGGGTGCTCGACAAGGGGACGCCCGCCCCGATGGGTTTCCGAGATCTCGTCGACGCGGTCCTGGATGCGGAAATGGCGCCGACGGTCGATCGGCTGCTGGAGGTCAAGTCGGGCGGTACAGAGAAATGCGAGGTATCGCATATGGCCGATCTTGAAGAGTGGATCGCGCAGGAGCTGGCATCGCTTTTCGACAGGGCGAGAGAAACCAAGGCGCCGGAGAAGATGGCATGGGCCGAGCTTGACGAGTTGTTCCTGGGGTTTGTGAAGGAGTAGCTTCGGTCTATACCATCAAGGTGACACGAGGAGCGGATGCTGTAAATGGATTCACATATCGATAGAGCGCGCGCGATGGCGTCCGACGCATCGACGTCAAGGGAGGTCCTGGATCAGCTTGCCCGGTCGCAATACGCTGGCATCCGTGCATTGGTGGCCAAGAATCCTTCAATGGATGGGGCGCTTCTCGAGGAACTTGCTCGCGATAGCAGTCTCTATGTCAGGAAGATGGCTGCCCGCAACCCGAATCTGCCAGCCGGCAATCTTGTCGAGTTTGCCCAGAGCGACAACAAAGATATTAGGCGGGCGGTTGCAGGAAATCCCGCTGCTCCGGTGGAAATCCTCCAGGTTCTGGCGAGGGACGAGAGCAGGGACGTTCGGGCCGATGCGGCAGGGAATCCGTCTCTGCCCGCCGCGCTCCTTCGCGAGCTCTCAATTGATAGAAAAGGCAAGGTCAGGAGAGCAGTTGCTGGAAACCCCTCAACACCCGTCGAAGTCCTCGCGGGATTCATCGACGACAAGGCGCCGACAGTACGCGAATACCTCGAGAAGAACCCTAGCACTCCGAAGTGGATACTCGACAGAATGGACGAGATTAGGGAACTTGCAACGTTTCGAGCGAGCGAGAGGGCCCGCAGAGCGGGAAAGGCCAGACCGGATTTCGACGTCGACCCAGAATGGGCCCGGCGAATCAAGTACTGGGGCTACGCCAAGATGTACGCGGTGTCAACCGACCCGGACTCTCCGCCGGATGCCCTCCGCGCGATCGCGAAACATGTTGCGAGTCTCTTCCGGGCCGAGGTGGCGAAGAACCCAGCCTGCCCGCAAGACGTGCTTGCCTGGTTGGCGACAGATTCCAACCGTCATGTTAGATCGGCGGCCAAAAGCAACTCGAACTACGACCACTACCTTTCAGAGTGCTGGAGAGCAAATCAAAGCATGGTTCGGTACTGCCCAGATAGGGAGCGGGTAATCTGTTATGGCTTGAACGACGAGGGAGCCCGCCGCATAGTTGAGAACTGGCAGGCCCCGGATTCGTGCACAGTCGCAGTCCCGATATCCCCAGACGAGTTCGACTGCCTGTGGGATAGTGGAATCATCGACGATCTGAACGAGCATTACAGAGTCCTAATCGACGACTACGAGGTGGACGCTATCGGCGGCGACCTATCGTACGCGTTGAATTGCGTCGAACCGAAGGCGGAAGCTCTCCCGAATGTGTACGTTGCAATAAAAGCAGCCCATGACTTGGGAACCGCGGTGCTGTTCTGCTTCTGAGCGCATTCCTAATCGAGAAAAGGGATAGCCAATTCGATGGCAACAAGTGGATATAGCACGCCATCTGTCCTTCATGCGGTACACCTGCAGAATCCGATAGTGGGACAATTGTCCCACTATCGGAGGGAAGGCGGGTATCGTGGAAAACGTCAAAGCAACAATCGAAAGAGAGACCTTGGAGGCGCGTGCGCGCATCGCGGAGCTGCTGCTGGAAATCGACGACATCGTCTTGCAGGTTAACCCGCACATCGAGGCGGAGTACGCGACCAAAATCGGCTATCTCGAAAACGACCTTCTTAAATGGCAGATAGTGGCACGCCGCGCGAGGCGCAGGTTCTCGCTCGCCCAGGCGCGCGCGAACTCCGGCATGGCGTTTGCGGCAGACGAGTTCGAGGCGCAGCTCGACGAGGAGCTCGCCGAATGGGAGGGCCTGCTCGCCGCAAGCGTCGAGGCGTTCCTCGAGGCGGCAGAGCGCGCAGCGGGCTCCAAGCCGATGTCGCCTTCGGACGCGCGCGAGCTCAAGGGGCTTCACCGCGAGCTGATCAAGCGGCTCCATCCCGACCTGCATCCCGGCCAGCCCGACGAGGCGACGCGCTTCTTCATGGTCGCGCAGGCCGCGTACGAGAACGGCGACCTGGACGCCTTGCGCGCCATCGCGGTGGCCACCGAGGGCATGGGAGAAGAGGGCTCCGCTGCCGATATGACCGAGGACGAGGCGTCGGTCGAGCTCGAGCTCGTGCTGGCCCACGAGCGCGTCGTGGCCCAGCAGCTCGAGGAGCTGAAGCGCTCGAACCCATACGCGCTAAAGGAGAAGCTCGAGGACGGTGCGTGGGTCGTTCGCCGCGTATCGGAGCTCAAGAGGCAGGTCGAGGAGCAGAAGGCTGCCGCGAAGGCCTACGACGAGCGCTTCGCCGAGCTGGCCGGAGGGAGCGGAAATGGATGCTAACGGCAAGCCGAACGCCGCGCTCGCGACCATCGGGGCGGGCGGGATCATATCGGCGGCCGACGCCGCCGGCGCATCGCTTTCGGTGCCCGTCCCGTTCCAGAACAAGATCGTGCTCATCGAGGACACCCGAATCGCCGGAACCACGCACGTCCACGGCATCGACGAGATCGTCGGGAGACTCGAAGTCGGCGCCGACCTCCGGTTCGAGCGCGAGCCGGGCAACCTGGCCGACGCTTGGGCGATCAGGGTGTTCGCGGGGGACGAGAACATCGGCTACGTGCCGGCCGATTGCAACGAGGTGCTCGCGCGCCTCATGGACGGCGGCAAGGCGATTTCGGCGAAGCTCACGGGCAAGGAGAAGGTCGGAACATGGAACAAGCTCCACATGGAGGTGAGCCTCGATGATTAAACCCAACGGCGAGAAGACATGGGGCACCCATTGGGTGCACCGGGACGACCCCGTTTTCGAGGTCAGCTTCGACGGGGATATTACGTATCCCAACGGGGACAAGCTCCCTCCCATCTGGGTCACCGAGCCCATATTCGACGGCGAGGGCGGCTACGACGGACGGACGTACATGATGTCTTATCCTTACTGGGATCACGAGTTTCCATTTCCTGGCCATGATGACGAGGACGGCGAGGATGCCCTCTACTATGGCGGCTGCTACTACGATGAGGGGATGAGCTATACCGACCCGGCCGATCACGACAGGCGAATCGACTGCTTCCGGGCAGCAGAGGTGTTCTACCGCCACTCCGCAGGGCGCGGAAACGCCGTGGCGAACCTGTGCCTCGGGTACGTGTACAGCTACGACCGCTGCGAGGGGCGCTACTGGGTAGACCCGATGACGCTCGAGACGGAGGAGGATTACAGACGGCCCTATCCGCGCGAGGAGCGCGCTTTCGAGTGCTTCGCAAAAGCCGCGGAGGCCGGCATCCCCGAGGCGTGCTACAAGCTGGGGGACCTCTACAAGCACGGCACGGGCTGCGAGCCCGACGCGGCGGAGGCGTTCCGCTGGTACGCCCGTGCCTCCGAGCTCGCGGTGCATGAGCGGCCTGTCATCCTGGGAAGCATCGCGTTTCGGCTCGCCGGCTGCTACGAAGAGGGGCTCGGATGCGGGCAGAGCTTCGAGCGGGCCCTGGAATGGTACGAGAAGGCCGTGTCGGGGCTCGAGTTCGCTGTCGACAACGGTGAGACCTGGTATGAGAAA
>CADBMC010000194.1 GCA_902795635.1 uncultured Coriobacteriaceae bacterium
GTGGGCGCCATCATGGCCGCCTGGGTGCCGGTGTCGGCCGCGGCGGCGAGCCCGAAGGCGGCGACGACCGTCTTGCCGGTGCCCACGTCGCCCATGAGCAGGCGGCTCATGGCCCTCGGCACGGCCATGTCGGCCAGGATCTCGTCCACCGCCTGCGCTTGCTCGGAGGTGAGCTCGAAGGGAAGGGCCGCGGAAAGCGCGGCCAGGCGCGGCCCATCCGTCACGTGCGCACAGGGCTCGGCCCCCTCCAGGCGGATCCTGTTGCGGGAGATGAGCGCGAGCTGCAGGCAGACGAGCTCGTCGTAGGCGAGCCGGCGGCGGGCCTGCTCGGCGGCGTCCATGCTCGCGGGGAAGTGCGCCTGCCGGATCGCGCGTGCGAGCGTCATGAGCCCCCGGCGGGCGACGATCGGGCTGGGAAGGAAGTCGCACACGTCGCCCGCGTCCGCCACGGCGGCCGACTCGATCCTGCGCATCCACGCCGTGCTCACGCCCTCGCCCACCGCATGCACCGGCACGATGCGGGCGGAGGCCGCCTGGCCCTCGCCGCCTTCCTGCCCCGCGCGCGAGAGCACTTCGAAGAAGGGCGACGACATCCTCTTGAAGCCGTAGGAGAAGGTCACCTTGCCGGAGAGGGCCACCAGGTCGCCCTGGCACATCTGCTCGGCCACCCAGGGCTGGCGGAACCACTCGGCCACGAGCACGCCGGTGTCGTCCACCACGGAGACCTCCACGATGGGAAGGCGCGGCCGCGGGCGCTTCGTGGTGACGCGGTCCACGCGCGCGACCACCGTGACCTCCTGGCCCACGTCGGCCATGCCGATGACCTTCGTCTCGGAGAAGTCGAGGTAGCGGCGCGGTATGCGGAGCAGCAGGTCGCGCACCGACGAGATGCCGAGGCGCGCGAGGGCCTCGGCGCGCTTGCCCGAGACGTAGCGCAGCCGCTCGGGAGGGTCGGCCAGCGACGCGGTGCGCGACAGCCTCTCCCGGGCAGGACCCACCGCCGCGGAGCTCACGGCATCCGCCATGGGCTACTCGATGGAGAAGATGATCGGGTAGAGCGGCTGGCCGCCGTACTGGGGGTCGAGCTCGAGGTCGGGCTGGTCCTCCTCGATGGCGTCGCAGATCCCCTCGAACTCGCGCTTCTCGAGCTCCGAGCCGCGCAGGATGGTGATGGTGTCGCCCTCCTGCTCCTCCTGGAGCTTGCGCACGAGCTCGAGCGTGACGTCTCTCACCGAGCTGCCCACCGAGACGATCTTGCCGTCGGTGATGCCCATGACGCCGCCCGCATGGATGGGCGTGCCGTCGGCCGCGGCGGAGTCGCGCACCGCACGCGTGACCTCGCCGTCGCGCACCTCGGCTGCCGCCTCGGCCATGGCCTCGGCGTTCTCCTCGAGCGAGGCGGAGGGGTCCACCACGAACATGGCCGCGAACGCCTGGGGGACGGACTTGGTGGGCACCACGAGGACCTTCGTGTCGTCGCAGGCGCCTGCCGCGGCCTCCGCCGCCATGCGGATGTTGCCGTTGTCGGGAAGCACGATGACGCCCTTGGCGCCCGCCTTCTGCACCGCGGCGAGGATGTCGGCCGTGGAGGGATTCATGGTCTGGCCGCCGGAGACGACCACGTCCACGCCGAGCGACTTCAGGATGTCGGCCTCGCCGGCGCCCGACGCCACGGCCACGAAGCCCATCTCCTTGGGCTCGGCGGCCTTCTGCTGCTCGGCCTCCTCGGCCTTGTCCGCGGCGATCTTCGACGTGCGGTCCTTGGCCTCGATCTCCATGTTGTGGATGAAGACCTCGAAGATCTGGCCGCGCTCGAGCATGTGGCCGAGCACGACGTTGGGCTCGTTTGTGTGGACGTGGATCTTGTAGTAGGGGTCCTCCCCCACGAGCAGCTCGCAGTCGCCCATGGATGCGAGGAACGCGAGCTCGGCGTCGTCGTCGAGCGGGCCCTTCTCGGAGAGGAACAGGAACTCGGTGCAGTAGCGGTAGGCCGAGCCCTCCCAGTCGTCGTTGAGCTCGATGGCCACCTTGGAGGAGACGCTGCCCTTGGCGACGTCGCCTGCCACCTCCACGCGCGCCTCGGCTACGGCCTCGTCGCCCAGGGCGGCGCGGACGAAGCCCTCGAGGAACGTGGCGAAGCCGTAGGCGCCGGAGTCCACGACGCCGTTCTCCTTGAGCACGGGGAGCAGCTCCGGCGTGCGGGCGACCGACTCGTAGGCCTCCACGACGAGCTCGGAGAGGGTGTCGGCCACGCTCATCTTCGCCTTGGCGCAGCGCTCGGCCTTGGCGCGCACGTCGCGCAGGACGGTGAGGATCGTGCCCTCGACGGGCTTGCGCACCGCCTGGAAGGCGACCTTCTCGGCGCGCTGGAGCG
Source organism: uncultured Coriobacteriaceae bacterium (assembly GCA_902795635.1). Lineage (GTDB taxonomy): Bacteria > Actinomycetota > Coriobacteriia > Coriobacteriales > Atopobiaceae > CADBMC01. The sequence goes on from CADBMC010000194.1 coordinate 2,375, forward strand.
CGGTGACGACGTCTTGCACGGTGGCCTCGTCGCCCTTGGCCTCGGCAAGGCCCTCGGTGATGCCGCGCAGGATCTGGCTCATGATGACGCCCGAGTTGCCGCGCGCGCCCATGAGCGAGCCATGGGTCACGGCCTTGGCGACCTCCGCCATGGATGCCCCGGCAGGAAGCGCCTGGATCTCGCTGACCACCGCCCCGAGCGTGAGCGACATGTTCGTGCCGGTATCGCCGTCGGGAACGGGGAAGACGTTGAGCTTGTTGATTTCCTCTGCCTTGTCGGACACCGCCTTCGCGGCGATGGGGAAGCAGATGCGGATGTCTTCTGAGATCATGTGGTGTTTCCCTCGATGTGTGACGGGTACGGAAGCGGCCATGCGCGCTAGCGCCTGCGCATGCCCTCGACGTGGACCCGAACCTTGACGTTCTCGAACTCGGCGATCTTCTTCACGAGGAACACGACGGAGTCCTCGAGGTTCTTGGAGACCTGCGCCATGTTCACGCCTTGCTCGAGCACGACATGAAGGTCGATCACGACGGTGTCACCCTCGTAGGACACGCCTATTCCCTTGCGCAGACGCTGGGCCGGGAGCAGGTGCAGGACGCCGTTCTGCTCGTCGGTGACCGCCATGCCCACGACGCCATAGCATTCCATTGCCGCATATCCCGCCAGGTCGGCGATGCAGTCGTTGGAGACCTTGAGCGTACCGGGTATTGCCTTGGCCATGCTCGTTCCTCCTGCCTGATGCGCAGTCGTTGCGGGCCCTCGGCCCGTCCCGGGAAAGTATAGCCCAGACGGCTTTTGCGCGAAGGGCATTGCCGGACAATCCTGCTTGCGAGCCCACCGTGGTGTGCTATATTTGACCGGCTATGTGAAAGGGCGGACGCGCATGTCCGCAACTCGGAGGTCAAGACATGTCCAAGGTTTGTGATATCTGCGGCAAGCACACGGTCGCCGGCCGTTCCGTCAGCCACTCCCACCGCACCGTGGCCCGCAAGTTCGTCCCCAACATCCAGCGCGTCACCATCGTCAAGGATGGCCGCAAGCAGAAGATGAACGTCTGCACCCAGTGCCTCAAGAGCGGCAAGCTCGCCCGCTCCTAGGCAATAGGTCCTTGCGTTGCGCGAGGAGGCCGCCTGTGCGGCCTCCTTTTTTGCGTGGCTCGGCAGGCCCGCGACGCGCATGACCCCTCGCCCCGGGCGCCTCGCGGATCTCGTGCGAAGGAAACATGTCCAGGCGTTTTCAGGGCTCCCACGAGTGCATAGCGCCAAGGGGGCATGGGGTACAGTACAAGACGTCAACAAAGCAGATGCCCATGGTGCCAGCCGCTCGCGCATGCGCGTCGTGCGCGGGGATGGGCTTGGCGGCCGAGGGCATGGTTCGTCCACGGCGCGTCGGAGGTTCGTGATATGCCACGTTATGAATACCGTTGTCCCGCATGCGGGACCCAGTTCGAGGTCGAGCATGGGATGGCCGAGCACCCGCAGGTCGCATGCCCCGCTTGCGGGACCGAGGCGGAGCGCGTCTTCGTCCCCTCCGGCATCGCGTTCAAGGGCTCGGGCTTCTACAACACCGACCAGCGCGGGAGCTCGTCTGCGACCCCCGCCACCTCGTCCGCCGGCTCGAAGTGCGCCTCCTGCTCGGGCGGCAGCTGCGGGAGCTGCGCCTCCGCCTAGCCTGCGCGGGCCTGCGGGCCCGCGCCCGCAGGCAGATGCGCCATAGGAGCGACTCGGGCGCCTTCCTTCGGGAGGGCGCCCTTTCTCATGCGCATGCGCGCCCAGGTCGCGCAGCGCGGCGTGCTACGTGGAAAACCATCGCGCCTAGCCGACGCGCACGAGACGTGCGCAGAAGTGCCCGTCGGGGCCGCCCAGCGAGGGGACGGAGACGAACGCGCCCTCGGCGGACACGCTGGCGAGCACCTGAGAGCGAGCCGGCGCGTCCAGGGCGGCGACGGCGGGTGCGTCTGCCACGGAGGCGCGCGCGAAGCCCCTTCCCTCCTGCGAGGCGAGGAACGCCTCGATGACGCCCTCGTCCTCCTGGCGAAGCACCGAGCACGTCGAGTAGGAGAGCGTGCCGCCCTCCGCCACCCGCGCCGACGCCGCCTTGAGGATCGCCAGCTGGAGCGCGGGAAGCGACGCGGCATCGGCCGGGTCCACGGACGCAGGCGCGAGCGACCACGCTATCTCCGGATGCCGACGCATGGTGCCCGTGCCCGAGCAGGGAGCGTCCACGAACACCGTGTCGAACGTGCCGCGCAGCTCGCCGGGCAGGCTCGCGTCAGGCGCGGCGAGGTCCCGCGCGTCGATCGCCACGCATGCCACGTCGGGAAGGCCCGCGCGCAAGAGGCGCTCGCGGGCGAGGGCCACCTTCGCCTCGTCCACGTCGCCAGAGACGATGCGCGCCTCGCCCCCGAGCGCGGACGTGGCTGCGGCGATGAGGATCGTCTTGGTGGCCCTTCCCTGCCCCACCTCCAGGAGCGACCTCCCGGGAGCCGGGGCGGCGATACGGCAGACCGCCTGGGCGGAGAGGTCCGCCACGACGAGGGCCACGTCCTCCACGAGGCCGCTGCGCGCGAGCTCGCCACCGTCGCCAACGATGGCAGAGCCGGGCAGCTCGGCACCGCGGTGGGCGAGGCCGGCGCCCTCGAGCAGCGCATCGATGCCATCGCCCGCATGGCCTCCGAAGGGGTTCTCGGCGACGTAGACGGGCGCAGGCTCGAGCTGGCAGGCGGCGATGCCGCGGAGCGCGTCGTCGCCGCGGCTGGCCGCGAGCTCCTCGGCAAGGCAGAGGGGAAGCCCCGCCGCCCGCGCGCATGCGGCGGCGTCCGCCGTGCCCTCGGCCACCATCTCGCGGGCGGCATCCACCTCCGGTCGAAGCCCGGCGACGCGGCGCAGCACGGCGTTGGCGAGCCCGGATGCGCGCGGTGCGACCTCGCGCACCAGCCGCACGCCCTGGTCCACTGCGGCTGCCGTGGGGGTTGAGAGATGCAGTATCTCGAAGGAGGCGGCCCTGAGGGCGTCGCGGACGCGCGGCTCCAGGTGCCCACGGGCAAGGCTAGCGCCGATCGCCTCGTCGAGCGCGCCGCGGCAGGCTACGACCCCGAAGACGATGCGCGCCGCGAAGGCGCGGTCACGCGCATCGAGGCCGTCGAGCGCGCCCGAGGAGCGCATCACCTCGCGGGCGCGGGCGTCGCGGCGCCGGACTTCCGCCAGGAGCCGCACCGCGCACCTCCTGGCAGGCGTGGCCCTGCTCACGAGACGTGTGACCAGGCGAGGCGCCTCTCGTGCAGCCCGGCCACGAAGGCCGAGGCGGGCATGGCGCGCTTGCCGTCGGGCCTGAGCTCGAGCAGCTCGAAGGCCCCGTCGGCGGCTCCCAGGAAGAGCCTCTTGCCCACGACGGCCACCTCGCCGGCAGAAGGCAGCCCCTCCGAGGCGGCGCCGGAGGGCTCGCTTGCCGATGCCAGACGCGCTCGCATGGCGCGCACGCCGCGGCCGCCGAGCACGAGGCGCGCGGGCGAGGCGTCGAGGGAGGCCTGCACGCGCAGCACGCACTCTCGCGCCGTGAGCGCAGGGTCGAGCAGGAGCTCCGCCTTGCCCACCTTCTCGGCATAGGTGGCCTGCGCCGGGTCCTGCTCCTCCCACGCGCACGTCCCCGCCTGCATCTCCTCAAGGGCGCCGAGCAGCTCATCGGCCCCGAGCGCGGCGAGGCGCGCCGTGAGCTCGGGGCAGGTGAGCTCGCCCACCTCGAGCGATGCCTGGCGGCACCACGCGCCGGCGTCGAGGTCGTGCACGACCCTCATGATCGAGACGCCCACGCGCTCGTCGCCGGCGAGCATCGCGCGCTGGATGGGCGCCGCGCCGCGCCAGTGCGGCAGCAGGGAGGCATGCACGTTCACGCAGCCCAGGGGCGGGATCGCCAGCGCCTCGTCGGGCACGATGCAGCCGAACGCCGCCACGCAGGCCACGTCCGGGGCCACCTCGCGCATGCGCGCGACGGCCTCGTCGTCCATGCGGCGGCACTTGGCTACCGGGATGCCCAGCCGCTCCGCCGCCTCGGCCACGGGCGACGGCACGAGGGACTTGCCACGCGAGCGCACCGCATCCGGACGCGTGAGCACGAGCCTCACGTCGTGAGCCTCGGCCAGACGCTCGAGCGACGGGACGGCGAAGTCGGGCGTGCCCATGAAAACGACGCGCATGCGCCCTCCTCACTCCCCCACCGAGACGTCGCCCGGGCGGGCGCCCGCCTCGAGCGCCTCGTGGTAGGCCTCAAGGGCCTCCGAGCGGTCCGCGAGCGAGAGGTGGTCGATCATCGTGGTGCCATGCAGGTGGTCGATCTCGTGCTGCAGGCAGATGCAGAGCAGGTTGTTGGAGGCCTCGTACTGCATGAGGCGCCCCTCGAGGTCGCGCGCCCGCACGACCACGTGGCTCGGCCTCGCCACCGGGACGGTGATGCCCGGGAACGAGAGGCAGCCCTCGCCGGAGACGAGCTCCTCGCCGTCCGCGGCCACGATCTCGGGGTTGATGAGCACGTAGGGGTTGCGGTTCTTGCGGCCATCGTAGCTCACGTCGATGACGACGAGCTGCACGGGCACGCCCACCTGCGGGGCGGCGAGCCCGCAGCCGTCCGCGGCATACATCGTCTTGAGCATGCGGTTGGCGAGCCTCTTCGTCTCGGCGTCGATCACGTCGATGGGAGCGCACTCCTCGCCCAGGACCTCCCCGGGATAGAGCACGATGTCGTCTGTCGCAGACATGTCCCTCCTTGCGGCCGCAGCGCTGCGGCGTGTGTTCGAGTCCCCAGCGGACGCCTCCCGCCCGTGCCCGCATCCGCAGGCAGGCGCATGACTGGCTCAGATGAGGTCGTAGGCGTCCACGTCCAGTGCCATGTTACTACCCATGTTCGAGGGCAGGCTTGCGGCCGCCGCGGCCAGGGCCGCCCCGAGGTCCGCCTCGAGGGGGGCCTTCACGAGCACGTGGTAGCGGAAGCGGTCCTTCGCCTTGGCCTTCACGCACGGCGCCGGCCCCAGCACCTCCCAGCCAGGAAGCCCCGCGCAAGACGAGCGCAGCCGCTCGGCAAGGGCCTTCGCCTGCGCGAGCACCGCCTGCTCGTCCGTCCCCCACACGATCGCGTTGCCGAGCCGCGAGAAGGGCGGGTAGGACGCCTCTTCGCGGTCCTTGAGCTCCGGGCCGAGGAAGGTCGCCCGGTCGTGGGCGGCCACGGCCTGGATGGCGGGATGCTCCGCCAGATACGTCTGGATGATCACCTGGCCCGCGCGCTCGCCGCGCCCCGCCCGGCCGCTCACCTGCTCGAGCAGGTCGTAGGTGCGCTCGGCGGCGCGGAAGTCCGGCAGCTTGAGGGTCGTGTCGGCGTTCACCACCCCCACGAGCGTGACCTCGGGGAAGTCGAGTCCCTTGGCGATCATCTGCGTGCCCACGAGCACCGCCTTGGGCGCCGCGTCGAACCGCTCGAGGAGGCGCTGGTGGGAGCCCTTGGCGCGCGTCGCGTCCGCGTCCATGCGCACCACGTCCACGTCGTCGGGCAGAAGCATCCGGAGCTCGTCCTCCACCCGCTGCGTGCCCACGCCGAAGGCGGCGAGGTAGGGGCTTCCGCACTTGGGGCAGCGCATGGCGCGCCCGCGCATGGGGCGGATGGGCCAGGTGCGCCCGCAGGTGTGGCACACGAGCTCGTGCGTGCGCTCGTGCAGGGTGAGCGAGGTGGAGCAGTGCGGGCAGGTGGGGACGCAGCCGCACGCGCGGCACATCATGAAGTTCGCGAACCCGCGCCGGTTGAGCAGAAGCACCGCCTTCTCGCCACGCTCGCACGTCCCGAGCAGGGCGTCGCGGAGCCGGCGGGAGAAGATCGAATGGTTCCCCTCGGCGAGCTCCCGCGTCATGTCCACGACGTGCACCGCGGGAAGCGTCGAGGAGCCGGGGCGCTCGGGCATCTCCACGCGCCGCCAGCCGGCGCCGCGGAAGCCGCCCTGCTCGCAGCGGCGAAGGCTCTCGAGCGAGGGCGTCGCCGAGCCCAGCACGAGGGCCGCCCCGCGCCTGCGGGCAAGCTCGGCCGCAACCTCGCGCGCGTGGTAGCGCGGCGACGACCCCTGCTTGTAGCTGGACTCGTGCTCCTCGTCGATGACGATGAGCCCCACCTCGAGCAGCGGCGCGAAGAGCGCCGAGCGCGCTCCCACCACCACATGGGCCTCGCCGCGCCGCACCATGTCCCACTGGTCGAAGCGCTCGCCCGTGGATAGCCGCGAGTGGAGGATGGCCACGTCGTCGCCGAAGCGCGAGCGGAACCGGCCGACCGTCTGCGGGGTGAGCGA
>CADBMC010000195.1 GCA_902795635.1 uncultured Coriobacteriaceae bacterium
CCATCAAGTTCGTGTCCATGGGCGAGAAGCCCGACTCGCTCGAGGTGTTCCACCCCGACCGCATGGCCCAGCGCATCCTCGGCATGGGCGACGTGGTGGGCATCATCGAGCAGGCACAGCAGGCGGCCGACGCCGAGCAGGCGGCCCAGGCGGAGCGCATGCTGCGCGAGGGCTTCACCATGGACGACCTGCTCTCCCAGATGCAGCAGATCCGCAAGATGGGCGGCCTGTCCAAGCTGGCGGGGATGATTCCGGGTATGGACCGCACCATAGCCAAGAAAGGCGCGGATGTGGACGACTCGCAGCTCACGCGCATCGAGGCCATCATCCGCTCCATGACCCCCGAGGAGCGCGCCCGCCCCAAGCTCATCAACGGGCAGCGCCGCCGTCGCATCGCTGCGGGCTCCGGCCGCTCGGTGCAGGAGGTCAACCAACTCCTCAAGCAGTGGGGCGAGATGAACAAGATGATGGGCAAGATGCGCCAGATGATGGGCAGCGGCAAGCAGGGACGCCGCCAGATGCGCCAGATGATGCGCCAGATGGGCGTGGACCCGAGCCAGATGGGCAAGGGCGGCGGCCTAGGCATGTAGCCCGCTCGCGAATCGGCACGCCAAGGTCGAGCCATGCGGATGGCGGCCGCGGCGGCCGCGAGGTTTCCCAGACACGTGTGGCCTAAGGTCAAGATTTGCGAGACACGTTTGGCCGCCTGCCGGCTTTGCCGAGATACGTGTACACACGTCTCGGCAAAGCCGGCAAATGGAGGCTAATCAGGGCTGGTTCTGCCAGCTTCTTCGAGACGTGTGCACACGTATCTTGAAGAAGCTGCTATGGGGCCACACACGTCTCGAATGACCTGGCCATGTGTTCACACGGCTCTCGGCTATCTTGGCACGAGTGCCACACGGGTCTCGAAGAAGCTGACGTCGGGCATACGTCTCGGCCATCTCGCCGAGTGGCTCCGAACGGAAAAGGATTGTCCCAACAAAACATGTCTCATCCGCCGGGATTCCGAGCCGCCTCTCATTCTCCGAACCACAATTCCTCATGCCCAGAAATGAGACGCAGTCCAATCCCGACGGATGGGACGCTGCAATCATGTGTCGTTGCCGGCTGCTATGCCTTCTCGAGCGCCTGGTCGAGGTCGGCGATGATGTCCTCGACGTTCTCGATGCCCACGGAGAGCCTCACGAGGTCCTCGGAGAGGTGGGCGGCCTTGAGCTGCTCGGCCGTGAGCTGCGAGTGGGTCGTGGACGCGGGGTGGATGATGAGGGACTTCGCGTCGCCCACGTTCGCCAGGTGCGTGAAGAGGCGCACGTTGTCCACGACGGCAAGGCCCGCCTCGCGGCCGCCCTTGAGGCCGAACACCACGGTGCCGCCGAAGCCGTGGCGCAGGATGCGCGTGGCCACCTCGTGGCTCGGGTCGTCCTCGAGGCCGGGGTAGCGCACCCAGGCGACCTTCGGATGGCTCTGCAGGAACCTTGCGACGGCGAGGGCGTTGTCGCTATGCCGCTGGACGCGCAGCGAGAGGTCCTCGATGCCGATTCCTATGAGCTGGGCCGCGAACGGCGAGAGGGTGGGGCCGAAGTCGCGCAGCTTGTTGGCGAGCACACGCGTGGAGAAGGGCGCCTGCGGGGCCGCGTCGGCGAACACGAGGCCGTGGTAGGAGGGGTCGGGCTCGGTGAGCGTGGGGAACTTGCCGGGGGTGGCCTTCCAGTCGAAGCGGCCGGTGTCCACCACGGCGCCGCCGATGGTCGCGCCGTGGCCGCCGATCCACTTGGTGAGCGACTCGATTACGACGGCGGCGCCGTCCTCCGCGGGGCGGTAGATGTAGGGCGTGGCGAAGGTGTTGTCCACGAACACGGGGAGGGGCTCGGAAAGCGAGTTGGCAGCCTCCACGAGCGCCGGGACGTCAGCGACGTCGACCAGCGGGTTGCCGATGGTCTCCACGTACCAGAGCTTGGTCTCGGGGCGCGTGGCGGCCACGAAGGCGTCGATGTCGTTGTTCTCCACGAAGGTCGTCTCCACGCCGAGGTCGCCCAGCGTGTGGAGCAGGATGTTCCAGGTGCCGCCGTAGAGCGAGTCGGAGGCGACGATGTGGTCGCCGGCCCCGCAGAGGTTGGTGATGGCGAGGATCTCCGCCGCGTGCCCGGAGGCCACGGCCACGGCGCCGGTCGCGCCCTCGATGGCGGCGATGCGGGCGGCCACGGAGTCGGTCGTGGTGTTGGTGAGGCGGCCGTAGACGTTGCCCGGCTTCTGCAGGGCGAACTTGGCGGCGCCGTCCTCGGCGCTGTCGAACTGGAAGGCCGCCGAGGCGTAGATGGGCAGGGCGGCCGAGCCCGTCACCGGGTCAGGCGAGTAGCCGGCATGGACTTGGAGCGTGTCGAAGTGGGACTCGGGGTTCTTGGCGAAGTCGGGGTCGAGTGCGAAAGGCATGGTAGGCATCTCCTTCAAGGCGCGCATGGGGCGTGCCGTGGTGGTCTTCGGCGGACGTGCCGCCAGGAAAACCCGCATTGTGCGTGACGCCCGGGCTCGGCGCGGGCGGGCACGCGCTCGCGTGCCCTAGGCCGATATGAGCCCGGGCCTGCACATGAACAGGCCCCTGCAGATAAGCCGGTTATAGAGATGCCGTTTCTTCATGCGCATAAACATACCTGATTGCTAGGATATGTCAACGCAAATCCCGGAATTTCCCGTCGTCCCCGCGATTCCTAGTCGTGCACGACCACGACGGTGCCCACGCTGATGAGGTCGTAGAGCGACGCCGCCTTGTCCGCGGGCAGGTTCACGCAGCCATGGCTGCCGTTGTAGGTGTAGATGTTGCTGCCGAACGAGGAGCGCCACGGCGCGTCGTGGAGCCCCACGGCATTGCCCTTGAAGGGCATCCAGTAGGAGACGGGCGTCTTGTAGTCGGGCTCGCCGTCGTTGTTGTTGTCCAGGCCGATGAGCGTCTGGTTGCGTGCCTTGTTGTTGAGGTCGTACACGCCGACCGGCGTCCCGTTGCCCTGGTTGGGGTTGCCCGTGACGCAGCTCGACTCCCACACCAGGCTGCCGTCCTGGTAGTAGCGCACGTACTGGTCGGAGATGTCCACGTCCACGTAGGTCGAGCCCCAGTCCTGGGCGCCGGCGCCGTTGTAGGCCTGCGCGCTCTGGGTGCAGGTGGCCTCTACGCCCGAGGAGTCCTTGGCCTGGATTGCCGAGGCTATGGAGGCGGCGGTGGCGCCCTCGTCGATGTCCCAGCCGTAGTCGCCGCCCGACACGGTTATCTGCACGCCGTCGGGGCGGGTGTAGGTCCGGGTCGTGCCCACGGTGTCGAGCTGGGCGGCGAGGGTGGAGCTCACCCACGACGAGACGGCGTCGGAGTCCACGGAGACGGACAGGTCGTCGCCGACCTTCACGAAGTCCTTGATGACGCTGCCGTCGACCGTGTAGGCGACGGACCCGCCCAGCGTGACGGGTATGGAGAGCGTCACGTAGGAGTTGGCCTCGCTGCAGGCGGCCGCGAGCCGCGTATCGGTGGAGGAGATGGTGGGCTGGGCGAGGCTCGTCTCGTCCACCGTGATGACCTTCTCCAGGTCCAAGATGCCCTTGCCCACGTTCGACAGGAGGGCGTCGGAGTCGATCGTGGACCCGTAGACCTCGGGCACGATCTGGAAGGAGCCCGCCGTCTCGTCGTAGGCGATGGTGGCGTTCGTCGTCTGGGTGGCGCTCGCGTTGATCTGGGCCACGGGGTCGGCCAGGAGCTGCGCCAGCTTGTCCTCGTCGTAGTCCAGGTGCGTGGCCGCCTCCACGACATGGGAGCCCGCGATGCCCACGGGCCAAGCCCAGGGGCTCTGCTGGCTTGCGATCTGTTCCTGCAGGGCCTCGTCGTCGATGTCGAGCGCGATGTCGGCGGCCGACACGCTCACGTCGAGCCCGTCGCCCTCCACGGTCGCCTCGTAGCCCGCGATGGTCTCGTCCAGGCTGTCGCGGATGGCGCTGATCGAGGCGAGCGAGACGTCCTCGCCGTTGAGCGTCGTGTTGGGATAGAAGTGGAACATGAAGAAGACCGCGACGAGCGCATAGAGGGCCGCAATCCCGCCGACCACGCAGAGCGCGATGACGAGGCCGCGATGCTTTCCCTTGCCCTTGGCTGCCGGCCCCTTCGAGCCGCCGCCTTCCGCGAAGTGCGATCCCGTTGCCTTGTTCTGGTCGCTATGCTGCTTCTTGGACATTCGCTGCCTTCGGTGCGATGTGATGGGCTGTTAGGTGATGCCGCCCGTCTTCGGTTGAGCGTGGTTGCGGGCGCGCTGCGCGCCCCATGGTAGCAGAGGCGCGGGAGCATCGGCTGCCCCAAGGGAGGAATCATGCCTTTGATTAACGTGACGGACCCCTCCGACCCACGGCTCGCGCCCTATTGCCGCCTCACCGACGCGCAGCTGCGAAGCCGCCTCGACCCGAGCCAGGGCATCGTCGTGTGCGAGAGCGAAATCGCGGTGCGCCAGGCGCTCGAGAGCGGCATGGAGCCGCTCTCGCTGCTCGTCACCGAGCGCAGGCTGGGGGCGCTCGCAGGCCTCATCGCGAAGGCGGGGGAGGCCGCCTCCGGTCCCCTTCCCACCTACGTGCTTCCCGATGCCGCGGCCGAGCGCCTCACCGGCTATCGCCTGCACCGTGGCGTCCTGTGCGTCCTGCGCCGCCCTCCCGAGCTCGCTCCCGAGCGGGCCGTCGAAGGCGCGCAGAGGGCGTGCGTGCTCGACGCCTTGGTGGACGTGTCGAACGTGGGCGCCGTCTTCCGGTCGGCGGCGGCCCTCGGCGTCGACGCCGTGCTCGTGGGCGACGGCTGCGCCGACCCATGGAACCGCAGGTCGGTGAGGGTGTCGATGGGAACGGCGTTCCGCGTGCCGTGGGCGCGGCTCGCCTGCCCGGTGGCAGAGGCCGTGGCCTGGCTGCGCGGGCAGGGCTTCGTCACGGCTGCGCTTGCCCTCACGCCCGACGCCATCCCTTTGGGCACGGGAGGCCTGGAGGCGGCACCGCGGCTTGCCGTCGTGCTCGGCAACGAGTCCTTTGGCCTGCCTGCCGAGGTGGTATCGGCCTGCGACGTGGCCGTGAGGATCCCCATGTGCCGCGACGTGGACTCGCTCAACGTGGCCGCCGCGGCCTCGGTCGCGTTCTGGGAGCTGTGCCGCAGGCCTCAGACGAGCGCCTAGCGCCGGGCATCTAACGCAGCAGGCGTTCGGCCGCCCGCTCGATTGCGTCCTCGGGGATGCCGCATGAGGCGAGGTAGCCGTGCACGGAGCCATAGGCCGTGCGAATCGCCGCCAGGGCCGAGCGCATGACGCGGCAGAGCGTCTCCACGGTGCCCTCGCGGGCGGAGCGCCGCTCCAGGACGGCGTCGACCTCGGGCGGGCGCGCGAAGGAGCATGCGTAGTCGAAGACGATGTCCCGCGTCCCCACGCCGGCGGCACCCAGCAGAAGCGCCGAGGCCACGCCCGTGCGGTCCATGCCCGCGGCGCAGTGGAACAGGACGCACCTCCCGTCGGGGGCCTCGGCGAAGCGGGCGAATATCTCACGCACCGCCTCGCGGTTGGCGAGCATCTCGTAGTAGCCCTCGGTGAGGTAGTCGTCGGGGTCGGCCATGGCCATGAGTCGCTCGTCGTGCAGGTTGGAGAGGTAGAGGGGCACGTTGGCGTAGGCGACGCCCCGCATCTCCGCCAGGCGGTCGGGGCGCACGCGCGCCTCCTGCTCGCTCCTGAGGTCGACGTCCATGCCCACCCCGTAGGCCACGAGCCATTCCGCCTCCTCCTCCGTGAGGTAGGAGGTCGAGCCCGAGCGCAGGTAGCGCCGGGCCTTCGTGGCCGCGCCCGAGCGCGCCAGGTATCCCGCGAGCTCGCGGCAGTTCTCAGCCACGGGGAGCGCCTCGCCGCGGGACGCCTCGAACGTCCGTGCGTCTGGCAAGACGCCCCCGGGCCGCGAGGGGTCCGAGGGCGTCCGAGTCGTGCCGTTCCCATGCAAGATGGATCAGCCTGTGCCTTTCCGCTAACGGGTCGAGCCGTTGTCCGAGGAGGAGACGGCGAGGTTCGGCGCGAACCCGTCGTCGCGGGTGAAGATGTTCATGAACTCCTCGCCCGTGATCGTCTCCTTCTTCTGCAGGTAGCGCGCGAGCTCGTGGAGCTTGAACTTGTGGGCCTGCAGCGTCGCCAGGGCCTGCTTGTGGCCCTCCTCCACGAGGCGCATGACCTCCTCGTCGACCTTCTCGGCCGTGCCCTCGGAGCAGGTGAGGGTGGAGCCGGAGTTGAGGTAGCGGTTCTGCACCTGGCCCAGCGCCACCATGCCGAACTCGTCGGACATGCCGTACTGGGTGACCATGTTGCGCGCGAGCTCGGTGGCCTTCTCGATGTCGTTGGCTGCGCCGGTGGTCATCTCGCCGAAGATGAGCTCCTCGGCGGCACGCCCGCCGCAGAGCACCGCGATCCTGTCCTTGGCCTCCTTGCGCGTCGTGAGGAAGTGCTCGTCCTCCTCGACCTGCATGGTGTAGCCCAGGGCGCCCGAAGTGCGCGGCACGATGGTGATCTTGGACACGGGCGCGGCGCCCTTCTGGCTCGCCGCCACGATGGCATGGCCGATCTCGTGGTAGGAGACGACCTGCTTCTCGTGCTCGCTGAGCACGGTGGACTTGCGCTTCTCGCCGGCGATGACGACCTCGACGGACTCCTCGATGTCCTCCTGGATCACGGCGCGCCTGCCCATGCGGACCGCGCGCAAGGCGGCCTCGTTGATGATGTTGGGGAGGTCCGCGCCCGAGGCGCCGGGGGTGGAGCGCGCGATGACGTCGAGGTCGATCGGGCCCTGCGTCTTCACGTCCTTGCGGTGCAGCTCGAGGATGGCCTTGCGGCCAGCGAGGTCGGGCAGCTCCACGGGGATGCGACGGTCGAAGCGGCCGGGGCGCAGGAGCGCCGGGTCGAGCGTGTCGGGGCGGTTCGTCGCCGCGAGCACGACGATGCCCTTGTGGTTGTCGAAGCCGTCCATCTCGGAGAGCAGCTGGTTCAGGGTCTGCTCGCGCTCGTCGTTGGTGGTGAGGCCCGCGTCGCGCTTCTTGCCCACCGCGTCGATCTCGTCGATGAAGACGATGCA
>CADBMC010000196.1 GCA_902795635.1 uncultured Coriobacteriaceae bacterium
CGACAAGCTCTCCGATGACGAGATTGTCGGTGTGAATATCCCCACCGGCGTGCCCCTGGTCTACACCTTCGACGAGGACCTCAACGTGCTGGACAAGCACTACGTGGGCGACCCGGCCACCATCGAGGCCAAGATCAACGCCGTCGCCAACCAGGGCAAGGCCAAGAAGTAGGACCACGAGCACGGATAGCCCGCAAGGGCAGGTCGCTTGCGTTGGGGGCTCCGGCCAAGGCCGGGGCCCCCTTTCCGTGCGACGCCGGCATCGCGGCATTCCTACGTTGGGGCGCCCACGTTTCGGCGCGGGTCATCAGAACGGCCGGATCCGGATCTCGCGCTCCACGCGCTCGCCCGGCGCGGCGACGAGCATGCCTGGCTTGTCCTCGAAGACGCCGCTCGCGTCCGCATCGTCAGCACGGCCGCACCACGGCTCGATCGCCACGAAGGGGGCATGGCCCTCCGCGCTCCAGACCCCGAGGAACCCGAAGCCGTCGAAGCGGACCTCCACCCCATGGCCGCCACGGGCGGGCATGAGCGTGACGACGTCGTCCGGCACGCCTTGCAGCGTGATGGTGAGCTGCTCGTCGAAGAGCTCGTGGCTGAGCGGCAGGACGTCGGCGTCCTCGGCGAGCCTCACGGGGCCGCCGGGCACGTAGAGCCCGTCGGCCCCTATCGGCAACGACTCGATCGTCCAAGGGCGCGCGAAGCGCAGCACATAGTCATCGAACTCAGGGGCGCCCTCCTCGCCCTGCGCGGGAGCGCAGGGGACGTTGAAGGCGGGGTGCGCGCCGACCGAGAACGGCAGGGGGACGACGCCCGTGTTCTCGACGGCGAACCTTTGCACGAGCGCGCCCGACGCCACCGCATACCCCACCTCGAGCACGAAGTCGAAGGGATAGACGGCACGCGTGGCATCCGAGCTGGCAAGGCGATAGAGCACGCTGCTAGGCCCCTCGGATGCGACCTCGAACTCGTGGTCGCGCGCGAACCCATGGCGCCCGAGCGTGACCTCGCCCTCCGCGCTCATGGCGCGGCCGTCCCTCAGAAGGCCGACCGTGGGGAACAGGATCGGGGCGCGCCTCGGCCACCAGCGCGCGTCGCCCTGCCAGAGGCACTCGATGCCGTCCCGCGAGATGCCCATGGGCTGGGCGCCCGCGGAGCTCAGCCCCACGGTGAGGGTGCCGTCGGAGATGGTCGTCGTCCTAGGCATGCGTGGCCTCCGTCTCCCCGGCACCTGAGGCGCCGGCATCCTCGGAAGGCGTGCCATCGGCAGGCGCGGCGCCTTCCTGCGACTTTCCCTCTGCCTGCTCGCGATGGAGCTCCTCGAAGCGCTCCGCAAGAAGGGGGCTGTCGCGCGTCAGCCTCTTGATGGAGAGCGAGTCGGCCTTGCTGTTGGCCGCGTTCAGATGCCGCTGCGTGAGGCGGAAGCTCTCCTTGATGCGCTCGAGCAGGCGGATGGCGCTGTCTATGTCGTCCATCGCCTTGTCGAACCTCTTCGAGGCGTTCTCCACGTTGCGGCTGAAGCCCGACTGGAACTCGGCGAGCGCCGCCTCGAAGTTCGTGATGTCGATGGACTCGGCGCGCGCCTTGGCAAGCTCGCGGCGCAGGTCGAGCGACTGGCGGTTCGCGTCGCGCAGCAGGGTGATGAGCGGGACGAAGAACTGCGGGCGGATGACGTACATCTTCGGGTAGAGGTAGCTCACGTCCACGATGCCCTGGTTGTAGAGGTCGCTGTTGGGCTCCAACGTGGAGACGAGCACGGCGTACTCGCAGCCCTTCTTGCGCCGGTCCGCGTCGAGCTTCTTCAGGTGGCTCTCGTTCGTGCGCTTGGAGGCTCCCTCGTCGGCCTCGTTCTTCATGTCGAACATGATCGAGACGAACTCGTGGCCATCCTCGTCGAAGTCGCGGAATATGTAGTCGCCCTTCGTCGCCCGTCCGTCCTCGCCTGCCACGGCGGCGTTGTCCTTCTCGAAGGTGGCCGTGCGGAACGCCGTGGTGCGCAGGCGGTTGAACTCGTTCTGGCAGTGCTGCTCGAGCGTCTCGCCGAGCATCTTGGTGGAGAGCTGCTGCTTGAAGTCCCTCAGGCGCTCGATCTCGGCGTCCTTGAGGTCGAGGAGCTCCTTGGTGGCACGCTGGGAGTCCTCCTTCTGGCGCGCGAGGACCTCCTTCTGCCGGTCGAGCTCCCCCTCGAGACGCTCGGCCTTCTGCCGCTCGAGCAGGAGGCGTCGCTCGAGCTCTGCGGATGCCGCCTGAGACTCGGACCTCGCGTTGGCCACGGCCAGCGCCTGCGAGCTGGCGGCCGTCTCCTGCTGGGACCTGAGCTGCTGCTCGAGCGCGGCGATGCGTGCGTCCTTGGCCGCCACGTCCGCCCTCCGGCGTGCCTCCGCCTCGGACCTCTCGCCCTTGAGCTGCTGCTCGAGGGCGGCGATGCGGGAGTCTCTGCTCGTGAGCTCCTCGGCGTTGCGGCGAGCAGCCTCCTGCTGCTCCGAGGCGATCTTGGCCCTCTCGGCGGCCGCCGCCTCGCTCCGGGCGGCGGCGACGGCCTGCCGGCGCGCCTCGTCCATGGGCTCCATGCGGCGCCGGAGCTCCTTCTCGAACTCCTGGTCGCGGATCTGCTGGATGATGCCCTGGTACTTGGTGTCGTCCTCCTCGAACGTATGGCCGCAGTTGGGGCAGGTGATCTCGATCATTGGCCCTCCTCGAGGCGGCGTCTGGCCGCCCTAGTCCTTCGGTCCCAGTGTAGGCGTGGCCTCGGACACGAATTCGCCCGTCCACTCGCCCACCCGCGCCCGCATGCCCTCCACGTCCAGCACGCCATAGGCGAAGCCCTTGCGCACGAGCTCCTCGGGAAGGAACTCGTCGTACTTGTCGAAGACGGGGACCTCGCCCGGGAAGAGCAGCTCCATGGGGTCGAAGTCGGAGAGCGCGGCCTCGGCGAGGGCGGAGAGGAACTCCTCGGGGCTCGCCGACATCTGGAACTGCATGAAGTAGGGGCGCGAGACGTCTATGCCCTTGATGCCCAGCTCCTTGGGCATGCGACACTTGATCACGCGCTCGAGCGCCAGGAACGAGTACGTCCCGAGCCAGGGCAGGAGCGCCCACGACGTGCCGCCAAGGCTCACCAGCGGGTCCGTGTCGATGTGCGCCGCCTCGGCGACGCGCCTCGCATGGGCGAGCCGCGCGCGGGCGTTCTCTCGCAGGTAGGGGTAGTCGCGCCGCTCGCGCAGCACGCCTCTCATGCGCTCGAGCACGTGCGTGTCTATGTCGCCCGGGCACTCCCCGAAGTAGGCGGGTACCTTGCCCTTCACCTCGGTGACGTAGACGAGCCGCCGCTTGTGGTCCACCTCCTCCACCAGCCAGACCCTGCCGGCGATGGCGAGCTTCTCGCCCGCCGGGGGCGGCATCACCACGGTGCCGAGCTCCTGGCTCTCGCAGCGCACCGCATACTCCTCGCTCTCCACGAAGACGCCGTAGAAGCGGAAGTCGTTCGTGACGCGCTCGCCCGCGAGCCCCACGATGAGGCCACCCTCCTCGGTGCGCTCGACCTCGTCCGTCTCGAGCAGGTGCCTGAGGAGCAGCCGGTAGTCGTCCAAGCTCACGTTGGCGAAGGGCGAGAGCGTGAGCACCCGCGAGGCGAGCTCGGCCGGGCTCATCTCGCCCGTGCTCGCGAGCATCGCCATGGTCTGGTGGTAGAGCAGGCTGTAGCGAAGCCTCCCCTGCCGGGGCGGCTCCACCCAACGGTCCTCCAGGTAGAGCTGCACGAGCGCAATGCCCTGCAGGAGCTTCCAGGGGATGGTCTCGGTGAGGAGCGCCCGCGGCTCGGGCTGCTCCTCGCGCATGACGAACCACATCTCGGGAGGCTGGCCGCGCCGGCCCGTCCTGCCCATGCGCTGCAGGAAGCTCGATACCGTGAACGGCGCGTCGATCTGGAACGCCCGCTCGAGCCTGCCGATGTCGATGCCCAGCTCGAGCGTGGAGGTGGTGCAGGTGGTGAGGTCGAGCTCGTCGTCGCGCATGAGCTCCTCGGCGCTCTCGCGGAAGCTCTGCGAGAGGTTGCCGTGGTGGATGAGGAAGCGGTCGGGCTTGCCTTCGTGCTCGCAGTAGGAGCGCAGCGTGGAGCACACGGCCTCGCACTCCTCGCGCGAGTTGGTGAAGACGAGGCACTTGCGCCCCGCGGTGTGCTCGTAGACGTAGCCGATGCCGGGGTCGGCGTTGGCGGGGGCCGCCTCGCCTGCCTCCGGCCCGTCCGACTGCGCGGCATCGGAAACCGGAGGCGCCTCCACCTCAGGCGCGGCACCCGCCTCCTCGGGAAGGCCCGCCGTGGCGGCAGGTTCCTCCACGATGGCATCCACCGCCACGGGGGCGCCGGGCGCCGTCTCGCGCCGACCCTCCTCCGATGCCTGGGGGCCGGAGACGAAGAAGTGCTCCATCGATATGCGCCACGTCTGGCCAGGCTCGGACACGCGCGGGACCACGCATCCGCGGCCCGAGCCCGCCGAGAGCATCTGGGCCGCTGCCTCCGGATCGCCGATGGTGGCCGAGAGGCCGATGCGCCGAGGACGCACGTTGGCGAGCCGCTGCAGCCGTTCGATGAGGCAGAGCGTCTGCGCGCCGCGGTCCCCGCGCATGAGCGAATGCACCTCGTCGATGACGACGTAGCGCAGGTCGCAGAAGAGCCTCGGGATGGCGGCATGGCGATGCAGGAGCATGGCCTCGAGCGACTCGGGAGTTATCTGCAAGATCCCCGAAGGCGATTTCATGAGCCGCGCCTTATGCGATGCGGAGACGTCCCCATGCCAGTGCCATACGTTGACGCCCGCCTCGGCGCACAGGTCCGTGAGCCGATAGAACTGGTCGTTGATGAGCGCCTTGAGCGGGCCCACGTAGATGCAGCCGACCGACGAGGGAGGGTCCTGCCAGAGCTCGGTCAGGATCGGGAAGAAGGCGGCCTCCGTCTTCCCCGAGGCGGTGGACGAGGTGAGAAGCACGTTCAGGTCCGTGTCGAAGATGGCCTCGGCAGCCGCGACCTGGACGCCGCGCAGCGACTCCCATTCGTGCTCGTAGATGAAGTCCTGGACGAACGGGGCGAATCTGTCGAACACGTCGGGCACGTCTCTCCCTCCTCTCCGATGGCCTTCCTGCCTCGTGTCGCGCAGCTCGCTTGCGGCCGCGACGGACGCGCTGGCCGGCTAGATGGTGAACTCGGCGAAGCCCTGGTCGTCGTCTGCGCGCCTGGCCGCGGTGGCGCCGACGACCACGGCCGAGCCGCCTGCCGCCGAGGTCCCGCCCTCGGCCGGCTGCGGCCCCGCGCCCAAGGCACCATCCTGTCCGAGCAGGTCCTCTACCGTGGCATCGGGACTCTGGAGCATGACGTCGAGCAGCTCGACGAAGTCGCGGATGACCTCACGCGGCGTGACGTGCGTGTCCGCGCCCACGCGCCCGAGCTCGAGCTCCAGGAAGCGGGCCAGGTCGTCCTCGGAAAGGCGCCGCTCGTAGCCATAGAGGCCCGCGTGGATGTCGGCCAGCTTCTCCACCAGGACCAGCAGCTCCTCGGGCGTGAGCGGCTGCAGGCGGATGACCGGGGCCATGAGGTCCTCGTGGCCCTCGCGTCCGAGCCTGCCCTGCGCGAGGCGGCTCCGGAGCGCCTCGTAGGAGTAGATCCCGCGGCGGCGGTCCTCTATGGCCTGCGGCGTGCCGCCCATGATGACCCCCAAGTAGGCGGCCTTGCCCTGCATCGCGTCGTTGTACATGGCGAGCAGCTTCTCGTAGTTGTACTGGCGCGAGACGGCGTTCGGAATCTTGTAGAGGTTCACCAACTCGTCCACGAGCACGACGAGGCCCTGGTAGCCGGCGCCCCTCAGGAAGCGCGCGAAGAGCTTGACGTAGTCGTACCAGTCGTCGTCCCCGATGATCGCGCTCACCCCGAGGTCGGCCTTGGCCTCCGTCTTGGTGCGATACTCGCCGCGCAGCCAGCGCACGACGTTGGCCTTGGTGGCGTCGTCCCCCTCCAGATGCGCGCGGTAGTAGGCCGTGAGCAGGCGCGCGAAGTCGAAGCCGTGGACCATCTCCTGCAGCTGCCCCATGGCGGCGTAGATGCGGCGCTCCACCTCGTCGGGGAAGGAAGGGTCGGAGGCAAGCGTGCCTGCGGCCACGACCTCGGACTGCACGCCCGCGATCCAGCGGTCCAGGATGAGCGTGAGCGCTCCGCCCTCCGGGCGGGTCTTGGTGGAGAGGTTGGAGACGAGCTCCCGATAGGTGGCGAGCCCTTGGCCTTGGTTGCCGTGGAGGCGCCGCTCGGGCGAGAGGTCCGCGTCGGCGACGACGAAGCCCTTCCCCATCGCGTGGTTTCGGATGGTCTGCAGAAGGAAGCTCTTGCCGCTGCCGTAGCGCCCGACCACGAAGCGGAAGGACGCCCCGCCGTCCGCCACGATGCCCAGGTCGCGCAGCAGGGCGTCGATCTCGGCCTCGCGGCCGACGGTGATGTAGGGCAGCCCCACGCGCGGGACGACGCCGCCCTTGAGCGAGTTGAGAATCACGGTGGCGATGCGCTTGGGGACGCGCACCTGCCCCTGTGCCGAATCTGTCATCCCACAAGCCTCCTCACGTCGTCCCGATAGAACTCAGAGACCTTCGGGGCGGCATCTTCGTACTCTATCGCGGCGTCGCCGATGATGTCGTAGAGCGCCTCGTTGATGGCGTCGACCTCGAGCTCGGGCATGACGCCCTGGGCCTCCCATGCCGCCTCGTCGAACGTGCCGGAGAGGATCTCGCGCAGGATATCGAGCTGACGTGCGGTGATGCCGAGGTCGCCTTCCGGCCCCTCGCCCGCGGGGGCGGCATCGTCTGCCATGGCGCCGTCTGCGGCATCCTGCGCATCCGTAGCCGGTGTCGGCGCCGGGGCCGGCGACGCCGGCGCGGCAGGCACGGCCGTCGCAGGCGCGGCGGCCGCAGCCACAGCGGAAGGCAACGGCGGCTCGGCAGGCACCGCGCCCTCGTCGCGCTCCTCGTCCACCAGCAGGGCCTCCCTCGTGCGCCCCGCCGCCGCGCGGATGGCGGAGAGCCGCGAGCGGTCGATGCTCACGTGCGCCGCCTCCTGCCGCGCGATCCTCTCGAACAGGGCATCCACCGACTCGTTCACGAACGTGAGCTGGTACTTGGGAATCGGCCTCTCCTTGAGGGGGCTCACACCGCCGATCCGGTCGCGGAGGACCCGGTCGCACGCATGCAGGAGGTTGCCCAGGTCCTTGCTCGTGTCCCACCTCCGGAAGCCCACCTCGTGCGACCATCGGCCGTCCCGGCACACAAATGCCTCGCTCGCCGACATCTGAACGCGCACGTCGGGATGGGGCTCCGGTCGCCAGAAGAGCGCCGAGGGGAACAGGTAGCAGCGAATGGCCGAGGGAGGGCCGAACATCCCCTCCACGAAACCCGTCTTGCGACGACGATGGCAGTGCTCAACCATCCGCGCGAACGTCTGCGCGCAGACCTCGGCAAGCTCCTCCCGGTGCTGGCGCATCAGGGCGGAGCGCTCGAGCCTATAGCGCGAGACGGCGCATAGCGCGCCCAGCAGCTCGTCGGCGGAGGGGCCGCCGGCGGGCTCCTGCCACGTCCCCGGCGCAGGGGATGCGAGCAGCGCCGCCTCTGCCTGCTTGAGGACGCCCACGGCAGCCGCGAAGCCTGCCTCGCCCGGACGTCTCACGAGGTCCGGGTCGAGGCCGTAGTAGAGCGCGTAGTCGGAAAGCCATGACCTCGGCAGGAACGCGTCGGGATAGGCATCGCCCAGGCGCACGAGCTCGTCGTAGCCCGCCTGCGCGTCCGCGCTCCCGATGCCGCATATGAGCTCGTAGGCGTGCAGGTAGACGAAGTCCTTCGTGGCCTCTCCCGCCTCGCCCGCGCGCCAGCGCGTGCGCCAGGTGAAGTAGCCGCGCAGCTCGCGGTCGTCCAGCCCGTCGTAGGAGGGATAGAAGCCCTCGCTTCTCCCCTGGCAGGGGAAGTCGTCCTCGAAGTCCGCCATGAAGGCGGCCTCCTCGTAGAAGACCTGGGAGAGGCCGGCGTACATGTTCCTCGCGGTGACGCGCCTGCCGAGCGCGCGCATCTGGCGGATGCGCTCGGGGGTCTCGCGACGCCTGAGTTCGCGGCCGGCGAAGATGATCGGTTCGTCGTGATAGGACCCCTCGGAGAAGACGACGCTCTCGCCCGAGCGCTCCTCGATCTGCTTGCGCAGAAGCAGCGCCAGCTCCAGCGCCTTCGACATCTCCATGCCAGCCTCCCCTCCTTCCGCGTCTCGGCCTTCGCCCACGCCCCATCGCCTGCGACCCTGCCTGCCGGATTCGTACCACCCAAGGATGCCACATCGGGGCGTCTCGTGGGCTCAGATGCGTACAGATGTTCGTCTCAAGGCGTAAGGCGCACGTGCGAGCAGACAAGGCGTCCAACAGGGTCGCCCAGCCCATGCGTACAAAAAGACGGACCGCCGGCAGGAGAGGAGGTGCCGACGGCCCGTATTCGGTTGGTCGGATGCGCGTCCGACCCGAGGTTAACGAAGGAGGTCCACGGCCTTGGCCGCGTGCCTTTCCCCGAGCGCCTTAGGCGACCTCGGCGGAGAGGTCCGAGAGGACCTTGTCATCCGTGTGGTCGTAGTCGGGCATCGGGCGGAAGAGCTGGAAGAGCATGCCGGCGAGCACGATGAAGGCTACGACGGCCCAGAACCCGAAGTTGCCGAGCACGGCGAGCTCCCAGAACTGATTGATCATGAGGCCGACGAGCCAGCCGAAACCACACTGGTAGCCGATGGCGAACCAGAACCACTTGGAGTCATCCATCTGGCGACGAATCGTGCCCATTGCCGCGAAGCAGGGGGCGTCGAGCATGTTGAAGGCCACGAACGCGCACATGGCACCGACGTGGAGCACGCCGCCATGCGTGAACATCTGCGCGAAGCCGGCCCACATGGCGGGGTCGCCCTCGCCGGCGTCGCCCAGGCCGTACAGGGCGCCGAAGGTGCTGACCAGGTTCTCCTTGGCGATGAGCGCCGAGATGGTGGAAGCGGTGGCCTGCCAGTAGTCGCAGCCGAGCGGCGCGAAGATCCAGCCGAGGCCGTTGCCCACGGCAGCGAGCAGCGAGTAGTCGAGGTAGTCGTCACCCGCGCCGGGCATGTCGGAGAGGAAGCCGAACGCGCCGGTGCCTCCGTCCCACGTTGCCCAGCCGAAGCGGGAGAGCACCCAGATGCCCACGGCTGCCGCGAAGATGATCGTGCCGGCCTTCTTGATGTATGCGCTCACGCGCTCCCAGATGTGCAGCCACCAGCTCTTGAGGGAGGGCAGGTGGTACTCAGGCAGCTCCATGAGGAACGGAGCCGGCTCGCCCGCGAAGGGCTTGGTCTTCTTCAGCATGATGGCGGAGACGATGATGGAGAGCACACCCAGGAAGTAGAACATCGGGGCGATCCACCAGGCATCGGTCCCGCCGATGAGCACGCCCATCACCAGCGCGATGATCGGCTGCTTGGCGCCGCACGGGATCATCGTGGTGAGCATGGCCGTCATGCGGCGGTCCTTCTCGTTCTCGATCGTGTTGGTGGCCAGCACGCCCGGCACGCCGCAGCCGGAGCTCACGAGCATCGGGATGAACGACTTGCCCGAGAGCCCGAAGCGGCGGAACACGCGGTCCATGACGAAGGCCACGCGGCTCATGTAGCCGCAGTCCTCGAGGAAGCACAGCAGCACGAACAGCACGAACATCTGCGGGATGAAGCCCAGGACCGAGCCCACGCCGCCGATGACGCCGTCCACGACGAGGCTCGTCGTGATCGACGAGGCACCGATGGAGGTAAGCCAGCCCTCGACGGCCGCCGGGATGGAGGGCATGGACATCCCGAAGAGCTCCCAGCCGTCTCCGAACAGGTTGTCGTTCACCCAGTCGGTGGCGTTCGTGCCCACGGTGGAGATGGCGATGTAGTACACGAGGAACATCACGAGGATGAAGATGGGGATGCCGAGCGCGCGGCTGGTGACGACCTTGTCGATCTTCTGCGAGGTCGTGAGCTTCTTCGGCGCCTTCACCATTACCTCGGCGATGACGTCGGCGATCCACTCGTAGCGGTCGGAGGTGATGATGGAGTCGGCGTCGTCGTCGCGTTCCTTCTCGACCGCGGAGATGGCCTTCTCGACCTGGGCAAGCTGCCCCTTCGAGAGGCCGAGGGCCTTCACGTAGTCGGCGTCGCGCTCGAACGTCTTGACAGAGTACCAGCGCACGAGCTCAGGGGCGCAGGTGCCGCCGATGATGCCCGCGATCTTCTCGAGCGCCTGCTCGACCTCGGGCGAGAAGCACTTCACGCCCTGGGCGGGCACGCCTGCCCGGCCGGCCTCGATGGCGGCGTTGACGAGCGTGTCGAGGTTCTCGTTGCGCAGGGCCGAGACCTGCATGACGGGCACGCCCAAGCGGCGGGAGAGCGCCTCGACGTCGATCTTGTCGCCATGGGAGGCAAGAAGGTCGCCCATGTTCAGCCCGACGACCACCGGCCGCCCCGCCTCGAGCACCTGCGTGGTGAGGTAGAGGCTGCGCTCGAGGTTGGTCGAGTCGATGAGGTTGATGATCGCCGTGGGGCGGTCGTTGATGAGGTAGTCGCGCGAGACGACCTCCTCGGGCGAGTAGGGAGAGAGCGAGTAGATGCCTGGCAGGTCGACGAAGGTCACGGAGGAGTTCGCGCGCCATTCCGCCTGCTTCCTCTCGACCGTCACGCCCGGCCAGTTGCCGACGTAGCCGTTGGAGCCCGTCAGCTCGTTGAAGAGCGTCGTCTTCCCGCAGTTCGGGTTGCCGGCGAGCCCTATGTAGATGCTGTCTGTCATTCCTTACCTTCCTGACGCAAAAAGTTAGTTTTTTGTAACTTTCTCGTCACGAAAAAACGAGCGGTCTAGTCCTTGTCGGACCTCACATCGACGACCTCGATGGAGTCGGCCTCGTACTTGCGAATCGAGAGCTCATACCCGCGCACGCTGAGCTCGACCGGGTCGCCGAGCGGGGCCACCTTGCGCACCCTCAAGCGCGTGCCCTTCGTGAGACCCATGTCCATGATGCGGCGCTTGAGCGCGCCAGTGCCGTTGAGCTTGGACACCGTGCAGCTGTCACCCACGGGCACGTCGCGCAGGGTACGGACCTTCGCCTCTGTTCCTGCCAACTTTCCTCCCCTCCCTTTCGGATCTTCTGCAACTTGCAAGATCGTCGGCAAGGACTCCCGACGAGCCACCAGAGCCGTCGCAAAGGCAGCCATCATCACGGTCGCCAGGCGTCACGGCGTCAGATAACCATGATTCGCATTGCCATCCTGCGGTTGAGCGCGAGCGCGGCGCCCTTGACCTCCACGATGACGTCCTGGCCGGCACGGGAGGTGACCCTTATCTCGCTTCCTGTGACGAACCCCAGATCGGCAAGGCGCTGGCAGGACTCGGGATCGCCCTTCACCTGGGCGACGCGCACGACGTCTCCCTCATGGGCAAGCGCGAGCGGCATCCTTGCCCCACGCATCGCGTCCCCGATCCCAGACGAGGCCATGCCTCCCGCGTTCGCCTTGCGCATGACGGCCTCCATTGCCGCTCCCCTCGATGTGACACCCGATTGGCATCATTAGTAAGCCTTCTTTAACTTCTGGAAGTAGTATACGGCTAACTTTTCTCGATGCAACCGGGCCACGTGTATCGAGCCACGCCTGTCGGATTGTTCATCGGACTGCGCCTATCGGGACGCCAATCGGGCCACGCATATCGGGCCGCCCACCGAGCCGC
>CADBMC010000197.1 GCA_902795635.1 uncultured Coriobacteriaceae bacterium
CGACAAGCTGCAGAAAGTGGGACGCAGCACCAAGCACGGCACCACCGTGCGCTTCTGGCCCGACCCCGACATCTTCAAGGAGACCGTCGTCTTCGACGTCGACGTCCTCTGCGAGCGCCTGCGCGAGATGGCCTTCCTCAACAAGAACCTCAAGATCACCCTCACCGACGAGCGCGAGCTCATGCCTAGGAGCGAGGAGTTCTGCTACTCCGGCGGAATCGTCGACTTCGTGAAGTTCCTGAACGAGGGCAAGGACATCCCCGACGGCCTCAAGTCGCCCATCTACATAACCGGGCATACCGCGCCCGACGCGCCGGCCGACAAGATCGGCGAGGCTGACGTCGCCATCCAATGGAACGCGGGCTACTCGGAGAACGTGATGGGCTTCGCGAACAACATCTTCACGCCCGAGGGCGGCATGCACATCGAGGGCTTCCGCACGGCCCTCACCAAGGTCATAAACGAGTACGCGCGCTCCAAGAACATCCTCAAGGAGAAGGACGCCAACCTCACCGGCGATGACGTGCGCGAGGGCATCTGCGCGGTGGTCTCCGTGAAGCTCTCCGACCCGCAGTTCGAGGGCCAGACGAAGGCCAAGCTCGGCAACTCCTTCATGCGCACGCTGGTGCTGCAGACGGTGAGCTCGGGGCTCTCCGAGTACTTCGAGGAGCATCCCAACCAGGCGCGCACCATCTGCAACAAGGCCATGCAGGCAGCCAAAGGTCGCATGGCCGCGCGCAAGGCCCGCGACGCCACCCGCCGCAAGGGCCTGCTCGAAAGTGCGTCGCTTCCCGGCAAGCTGGCGGACTGCTCCGTCCGCGACGCCGCGGCGACCGAGCTCTTCCTGGTGGAGGGCGACTCCGCAGGAGGCTCGGCCAAGGACGGGCGCCGTCGCGACATCCAGGCGATCCTGCCGCTCAGGGGCAAGATCCTGAACGTCGAGCGCGTCGGCGACCACCGCGCGTTCAGTTCCGAGACGATCCAGTCGCTCATCACGGCCATCGGCACGGGCGTGACCACCGGCGACGGCACGGGCGGCGACTTCGACATCGAGAAGGCCCGCTACCACAAAATCATCATCATGACGGACGCCGACGTGGACGGCGCGCACATCCGCATCCTGCTGCTCACGTTCTTCTACAAGTACATGCGGCCGCTCATCGACGCGGGCTACATCTACTCGGCCGTGCCTCCGATTTTCGGCGTCAAGGTGGGCAAGAAGATCCACTACGTGTACCCCGACGGCCACACGCCGGAGGAGCAGCTGCTCCACGACGCCATCGAGCGCTACGTCCCCACCGACGTCGAGGGCAAGCAGCGCCGCTACTCGGTCCAGCGCTACAAGGGCCTGGGCGAGATGAACCCCGAGCAGCTGGCCGACACGACGATGAACCCCAAGACCCGCATCCTGCAGCGCGTCACCATCGAGGACGCCGCCATCGCCGACCGCGCGGTGCGCGAGCTCATGGGCACGCAGGTCGAGTATCGCCGCGAGTACATCGAGCGCCACGCCAAGGACGCCCGCTTCCTCGACATCTAGCAGAAAGGCAGTTTCGTGGCAGACGACACCACCACAAGCAACGGCACCGACGACATGTCGATGCCGGACGACCTGCGCGAGCTGCTCGCCCGCGCGGAGCGCGACGAGGACTCCGACGTGCCCGTCTACGATCCCGATTCCGACGACGAGGCGGACGAGGACGAGGACGACGAGGAGCCCGAGGCCGACGACGAGGGCGCTGGCGACGAGCCGCCCGAGGATTCCGAATTCGGCGATGGTCAGCTCCAGGTATCGGAGTTCGGCAACGAGATGCGCCAGTCCTTCATCGAGTACTCGATGTCGGTCATCACGGCGCGCGCCCTGCCCGACGTGCGCGACGGCCTGAAGCCGGTCCACCGCCGCATCCTCTACGCCATGAACGAGGCGGGCATCTTCCCCAACAAGCCCCACAAGAAGTCGGCCTGGACGGTCGGCGAGGTCATCGGCAAGTATCACCCGCACGGCGACGCCGCCGTCTACGACGCCATGGTCCGCTTGGCGCAGTGGTTCAGCATGCGCGTACCGCTGGTGGACGGCCACGGCAACTTCGGCAACATCGACGGCGACGGCGCGGCGGCCATGCGCTACACCGAGAGCCGCCTCGCCCGGCCCGCCATGGAGCTCTTGCGCGACCTCAACAAGGACACCGTGGACTGGCAGCCCAACTACGACGAGTCGCTCAAGGAGCCTCAGGTGCTCCCCGCCCGCTTCCCGAACCTGCTGGTGAACGGCTCGTCGGGCATCGCCGTGGGCATGGCGACGAACATCCCGCCGCACAACCTCGGCGAGGCGATCGACGCCACCTGCATGCTCATCGACAACC
>CADBMC010000198.1 GCA_902795635.1 uncultured Coriobacteriaceae bacterium
ATCATACGCGAGGCCCACCACAGGTGGCCGGAGGGCCAGCGCAACGTCACCGTCGAGGCGATTCAGAAGGTCATCGAGAGCGAATACGGAATCTCCCACAGCGACCTCATCGGAAGCAAGCGCACGAAGGAGGTCATGGTCCCGCGGCACATCGCCATATGGCTCACGCGCGAGCTCACGGACCATACGCTTGCCGAGATAGGCACGAAGTTCGGCGGCAGGAGCCACGCGACGGTCAAACATAGCATCAGCTGGGTGGACGAGCAGAAGAAGAAGAACCGCAACCTCTACGACCAGCTAACGCGCATAACCGAGCAGCTCAGGGACTCATAGGGGAGCCAGAGAGAGTACGTCCTCGGCCCCGAGCGCGCCCGCTGTGAGATTGTTGAAAGGCCGGTTGAGAACCTTACAAATGACGTAGAGAAACTCCGCACATCTCGACACGGGAAGCGAGGACGAAGGCTAAAGTCGAACACCACAAAGAACCCGTTGAAAACCTGAGCCTGGAATTCGTCCGTCTACCAGCACGTTTCTGGTTTATCGACTTTTCGACGCCACCTACTATTCCTAATTTCCATATTCTTATCTAAAAAGACAGAAGAAGGAGCAGCCATGAGGTTCACGATCAGCCAGTCATCCCTTGCCGGAGCGCTTGCCGTCGTGGGCAAGGGCATCGCATCCTCGTCGACGCTCCCGATCCTCTCAGGCGTCTACATGAGGGCTGACAACGGGACCATCGAGTTCCAGACTGCGAACCTCACCGTGTCCATACGCTACCGCGCCGCGGCCAACGTCGAGGAGCCGGGCGAGACGGTCGTCTCCGGCAGGATCCTCACGAGCATCGTCAAGAACCTGCCAGATGCCGCGGTCACCTTCGAGGGCAGCGGGCGAATGGTGGACATCTCGTGCGGCCCGTCCTCCTTCCACCTGAACGCCCTCAACCCGGCAGACTTCCCCGACTTCCCCGAGGTGTCGCTCGAGACCTCGGTGGAGCTGCCGCGCGAGGTGCTCCAGAAGATGGTCGACAAGGTCTACCGCGTCACATCGCGTGACACGTCCCGGCCCATCCTGAGCGGCGTCTTCATGACCGTGAGCGACAACACCATCCGCCTCGTGGCGACCGACTCCTATCGCCTGGCCGTCTGCGACACGAACGTGGAAACGTCCAGCCTCCAGGGGACGTTCGAGATGATCGTGCTCGGCTCCACCTTCCACGACGTGCTCTCGCTTCCCTCCGATGACAAGAGGATCCTCATCAGCGCGACGGAGAGCCAGGTCGTGTTCCAGTTCGGCAACGTCACCTACGTCTCGCGCAGAATCGAGGGCAACTACCCGAACTATCGCCAGCTGCTGCCCAACGAGCATCTCACGAGCGTCGTGCTCGACGTCGACACGCTCGCGAGCGCGCTCAAGCGCGTCTCGGTCGTGGCGGTGACGAACCCCACGGTGAGGCTCGACGTTGACGCGGAGTCCAACGCCATCACCATCAGCTCGGTCTCATCCGACCAAGGCGACGCCTCCGAGACCATCGATGCCGAGGTCACCGGCGAGACGCTGACCATCGCCTTCAACTACCACTACGTCCTCGACTGCCTCTCGGCCGTCGGCGGCGGGCAGGTCTCGCTCGAGCTCCAGAGCGCCACGCAGCCGGGCATCTTCAAGTCGTACGGGACCATCAGCTACCTCTACCTGCTGATGCCGGTGAACATCTAGGCCGTGTCGCTGCTCGTCTCACATCTGTCGCTGTCAGACTTCCGCAACATCGCCTCCTCCGAGATCGACCTCGAAGAGGGGATGAACGTGTTCGTGGGGCCGAACGCGACGGGCAAGACCAACACGATCGAGGCTCTCCAGCTTCTCACAGCAGGGGCCTCCTTCAAGCATCCCCGACCCTCCGAGCTCGTGAGGCAGGGGTGCGAGGCGGGCAAGGCCGCCGCAAGGATCGAGGGAGACGGGCGTGTGATCGACGTGAGCTGCGTCGTGACCCCGCGATCCAAGAGGTTCGAGCGCAACGGCAAGCATGCGGCGCCGAAGGACATCCCCCGCACGCTCATGTCGGTGCTCTTCAGCCCGGACGACCTGCTCTTCGTGAAGGGCGGCGCCTCGTGGCGGCGCCAGGAGCTCGACGACTTCGCCTCACAGGCGAACGAGGGCTACTCGCGGCTCCTCTCCACCTACCAGCGCGCCATCAGGCAGAGGAACCGCCTCCTGAAGGAGGACCCCGTCGACCTCTCGCTGCTCGACGCCTGGGACGAGTCGATCTCCATCGGGGCCGCGGCGCTGCTCGCGAGCAGGGTGCGGCTGGTAGGCCGGCTCGAGGGCCATCTGCGCGAGGCATATGCCGCGATCGCCGACGGCGAGCCCATCTCCTGCAGCTACGTGTGCACGCTGGGCATCGACCCTGCTGGCGTGCCCAAGGAGGAGCTGGCCGAGCTCATGAGGAGAAGGCTCGCGGAGGGCCGCGCCGACGAGCTCCGCCGCCAGCAGACGCTCGTCGGGCCCCACCTGGACGACGTCTCGTTCGCCATAGACGGCCGTGATGCGAGGACGTATGCCTCGCAGGGCCAGCAGCGCTCGGTGGTGCTGGCGTGGAAGCTCGCCGAGGTGAGGGTCTCCGAGGACGTCACCGGCTCGCAGCCGCTCCTTCTGCTCGACGACGTGATGAGCGAGCTCGACGCGCGCCGTCGCGCCGCCATCTCCGCGCTCGTGGGCAACGGCCTGCAGGCGGTGGTGACGACGACCAACCTCGGCTACTTTGCCGACGACCTGCTCGCCGAGGCGAATGTCGTGCCCTTCGGAGGGTAGCTAACAGGCATGGGACGAGACGCCTACAGCCCTTCGGGGGAGCATTCGCTCAAGGACCTCATGTCGCTGGTGTCCGGGAAGCTGGACGAGGGCGACGCGAGCTCCTCCCGCGCGGCCACGGCCACCTGGCTTCGCGTGAACGGCGACGTGGAGCGCCGCCATACCGTGGCCACCTTCCTTGCCGCCGAGGACGGCCGTAAGGTGCTCGTCGTCTACATCGACTCGTCCGCGATGATGCAGGACTTCTCCACGAACAAGCTCATCTACCTTGACCGCCTTGCCCACGGCGGCCTTCCGCTCGACGACATCCGCTTCCGCCTCTCGAGGTATGGGGGCAGGAAGCCGAAGGCGGACGACGCGCATGCGGAGCAAGGCGCCGAGGATGCCGAGACTCCCTACGACGTGCTGCCGCCCGTACCCGAGGAGGTCCGCGCGCAGGTGGCCGAGGAGGTCGCCGGGCTTCCGCCGCGCCTGAGGGATGCGGTTTCTGAAGCCCTGATTTCCTCGTATCGGCGCTCGTTGGACAACCATACGAATTTCGGGTAATCGAGCCTTACAAAAGCTTATGTTGGCTCTGAGGATGAATTTCATGAGCGTAAGGTCTGATTTTCACGCTGATTCGAACCAACCAAGCCATATGAAGTAGAATAGAAGGCCCATCAAGTCGCATAGGCTTGCCTCCGCGTCGCGAAACCCCGGCGCGGACGCGCAGCGAAAGGAATGCCTGTGGCAGCCAAGAGCAAGAAAGACGAATACGGCGGAAGCGACATCAAGATCCTCGAGGGCCTCGAGGCCGTGCGCAAGCGTCCCGGCATGTACATCGGCTCAACCAGCGCCTCCGGCCTCCACCATCTCGTGTATGAGGTGGTGGACAACTCCGTGGACGAGGCCCTTGCCGGCTTCTGCACCAAGATCGCCGTCACCATCCACCCCGACAACTCGATAACGGTGGTCGACAACGGCCGCGGCATCCCGGTGGACAAGCACCCCGTCAAGAAGATCCCGACGCTCGAGGTCGTCCTCACGATCCTCCACGCCGGCGGCAAGTTCGACAACAACGCGTACAAGGTCTCCGGCGGCCTCCACGGCGTGGGCGTCTCCGTGGTGAACGCGCTCTCCAAGAAGATGGTCGGGCAGGTCCGCCGCGACGGGAACGTCTACGAGATAAGCCTCGCCAAGGGCAAGGTCACCGAGAAGATGCACGTCGTGGGCAAGTCCAAGACCACAGGCACCACGGTGACGTTCTGGCCTGACGACGAGATCTTCGAG
>CADBMC010000199.1 GCA_902795635.1 uncultured Coriobacteriaceae bacterium
ACCAGGCGCGCACCATCCGCATCCCGGTGCACATGGTGGAGACCATCAACAAGCTCATCCGCGTGCAGCGCCAGCTGCTGCAGGACCTCGGCCGCGACCCCACCCCCGAGGAGATCGGCGCCGAGATCGGCATGAGCGCGGACCGCGTGCGCGAGATCCAGAAGATCAGCCAGGAGCCCGTCTCGCTGGAGACGCCCATCGGCGAGGAGGAGGACTCCCAGCTCTCCGACTTCATCGAGGACTCCGGCGCCGTCGCCCCACCCGATGCCGCGTCCGACTCGATGCTGCGCGAGCAGCTCGAGCAGGTTCTGGACGGCCTGGCCGACCGCGAGCGCAAGGTCATCAAGCTGCGCTTCGGCCTCGAGGACGGCCATCCGCGCACGCTCGAGGAGGTCGGGCGGGAGTTCGGCGTCACGCGTGAGCGCATCCGCCAGATCGAGAGCAAGACGCTGGCGAAGCTGCGCCATCCGAGCCGCTCCGGCAAGCTGAAGGACTACATGGAGGAGTAGCGGGTTCTCGCGTTTGCCGAGGCAGACGCGCTGGAATCCGAAGACGCGTCCCATCTCGTCCCGAATCGTGCGAGGCGTCGTCCCATGAGGGGGCGGCGCCTCGTCCTATGTGCGGCAAGGGATGTCGTGCCAATGGCCCACGCCTACCCCTGCCAAGGCGCGCCGACCGCGCCTGGCACCTGGGCCACGATGGCCCGCTTCATTGCTGGGGAGGCCTTATCCATGTTCCGTTGCCCACCTGCGGCGTCAATTCATGGCAGATGCCGCTCGCGGCACATTTGGCTACCGCTCGCGAGCAACGGGCCCTCCCTCTGCATATGCGACGAATCTGGTGGCAAATTATGATACTAAAGTCGTAACAAATGCAGCAGAAGCTAGCGCGCGGCAGGCATCCGACAGCAAGGCATCGGCATCTGCCGAGAACACGACGCAACAGGAGCAAGGCACGAAAGGCACGCAGCCCGAAATGAGAGCAAGGCACTGCCGGCACGAACGGAACGGGTCCTAGAGCAGGACGACCAAACGACAGGAGGCAGCATGCTGTACCAGACCACAGAGGCACAGGAGCGGCTTCGCGCCGAGATCCGCGCGTGGGCCGAGAAGGAGATTGCCCCGATCGCCTTCCAGCTCGACCAGAACAACCAGTTCCCCGAGGACCAGGTCATGGACCTCGGCAAGCATGGATGGATGGGCATCCCGTACGAGAAGGAGCATGGCGGCGCCGGCCTGGACGCGCTGAGCTACGCCATCGCCGTCGAGGAGCTCTCGCGCGTGGACGGGGGCACGGGAGTCATACTCTCGGCACACACCTCGCTCGGCAGCTATCCCATCGCCGCCTATGGGACCGAGGAGCAGAAGAAGAAGTACCTAGTGCCCCTCGCCAAGGGCGAGAAGATCGGCGCGTTCGGCCTCACCGAGGAGAACGCCGGCTCCGACGCGTCCGGCACCGAGACGACGGCCCAGGACAGGGGCGACTACTACCTGCTGAACGGCAGCAAGATCTTCATCACCAACGCCCCGCGCGCGGACACCTACGTCGTCTTCGCGTCGACCGCCCCCGAACTCGGCAACCATGGCATCTCCGCCTTCATCGTCGAGCGGGGCTGGGAGGGCTTCACCTTCGGCGACCACTACGACAAGCTGGGCATCCGCTCCTCCACCACCGCCGAGCTGCAGTTCCACAACGTGAAGGTCCCCAAGGAGAACCTGCTCGGCGAGGAGGGCAAGGGCTTCAGGATCGCCATGGCAACCCTGGACGGCGGGCGCATCGGCATCGCCGCGCAGGCGCTCGGCATCGCCCAGGGCGCCTTCGAGAAGGCCCTCGCCTATGCCAAGGAGCGCGAGCAGTTCGGCAAGCCCATCGGCGTGAACCAGGGCATCTCCTTCAAGCTCGCCGACATGGCCACCAAGATCCGCGCCTCGCGCTACCTCGTGTACTCCGCCGCCGAGCTCAAGAGCAACCACGAGCCCTACGGCATGGAGGCGGCCATGGCCAAGATGTATGCCTCCGAGACGGCCATCGAGGTCGTCAACGACGCGCTTCAGGTCTTCGGCGGCTCCGGCTACCTCAAGGGCATGGACGTGGAGCGCGCCTACCGCGACGCCAAGATCACGACCATCTACGAGGGCACCAACGAGATCCAGCGCGTCGTCATCGCCTCGAACCTGCTGGGACGCCTCGGCAAGAAGGACGCCAAGGGCACGAAGAAGGCGTTCTCGGCCGACAAGCTCCCCGAGACGGGGCCGCGCCGCCTGCAGGTGTTCCAGGGCTCGGACCCCCAGGAGCTCGTGGACAAGCTCGTCGGCGCCCTGAAGGCCGACGGCTACGACTTCTCCGTGGGGATTCCCGCCGACACGCCGATCTCCGAGGCCTCGCGCGTGGTCTCCGGCGGCCTGGGCATGGGCACGAAGGAGAACTGGAAGCTCATCGAGGACCTGGCGCATGCTGCCGGCGCCGCCGTGGGGTCGTCCCGCCCCGCTGCCGAGACCATGGGATTCGTGCCTCTCGACCGCTTCGTGGGCATGTCGGGCCAGAAGTTCGCCGGCAACCTCTACATCGCCTGCGGCATCTCCGGCGCCAAGCAGCACCTCAAGGGCATCAAGAACGCCTCGACCATCGTGGCCATCAACAAGAACCCCAACGCGCCCATCTTCAAGAACTGCGACTACGGCATCGTGGGCGACGTGAACGTGATTCTGCCGCTGCTCACCGAGGCCCTCGGGCCCGGCGAGAAGGAGCCCCAGACCGAGTTCGCCAAGATCAGGCGCGCCAACCCGCCCAAGCACGAGCCCATCGGCCCGGTGATGGTATGCAGCGGCTGCGGCTACGAGTACGTGCCCGAGCTGGGCGACCCCGAGGCCGATATCGAGCCGGGGACCCTGTTCAAGGACCTGCCCGACGACTGGGTGTGCCCCGTGTGCTCCGAGCCCAAGGAGCACTTCATCGACCGCACGACCAAGGGCCTGTAGCCAGGGCCCCCCAAGGCTGGCGCCAGGGCCCGCGCGGGCCCTGGCAACCATTCCGGATTCCGAATGCCGGCAGCGGCCGGAGCGCATAGGGAAGGAGCATCCATGCATTGCGTACGCGAGGTCACGGACGACCTCTTCTGGATCGGGGCGAACGACCACAAGCTGCACCTCTTCGAGGCCATCCATCCCATACCGCAGGGCGTCTCGTACAACAGCTACGTGCTGCTCGACGAGAGCACGGTGCTCTTCGACACCGTGGACTGGTCGGCGTGTCGCCAGATGATGGAGAACCTAGAATACGTCCTGGACGGCCGTGGGTTGGACTACGTGGTGGTGAACCACGTCGAGCCTGACCACTGCGCGTCGCTCGAGTTCGTCCTGCAGGCGTACCCGGACTGCCAGATCGTCTCCACCGAGAAGGGCTTCATGCTGATGCGCCAGTTCGGCTTCGCGGTCGACTCCCACCAGCAGCATGAGGTGCACGAGGGCGACACCTTCTCGTTCGGGTCGCACACCGTTACCTTCCTCGAGGCCCCCATGGTCCACTGGCCCGAGCCCATGGTCACGCTCGACCTCACCAACGGCGCGCTGTTCAGCGCTGACGCCTTCGGCAGCTTCATCGCCAACGACGGCAGGCTCTGGAATGACGACGTGGACTACGACCGCGACTACATCGACGAGAACCGCCGCTACTTCACCAACATCGTCGGCCGCTATGGCCCCCATGTGCAGCTGCTGCTGGGCAAGGCCGCCACGGTGCTCGACAAGATCAAGCTCATCTGCCCGCTCCACGGCCTCATCTGGCGCAACGACTTCGGCTACATCCTCGACAAGTACGACCATTGGTCCACCTACACCCCTGAGGAGCAGGGCGTC
The DNA here is from genome assembly GCA_902795635.1 of uncultured Coriobacteriaceae bacterium. GTDB lineage: Bacteria > Actinomycetota > Coriobacteriia > Coriobacteriales > Atopobiaceae > CADBMC01. Next base: position 3,855 of record CADBMC010000199.1, read on the forward strand.
CAGATCGTGTATGGCTCGATGTACGGCAACACAGAGAGCGCCGCGGAATGCCTCGCCAACGAGATCTGCAAGCGCGGCGTGACCAACGTGGTGATGCACGATGTGGCCGAGACCCACGCCTCCTACCTCGTGGCCGACACGTTCCGCCTGTCGCACCTCGTGATCGCGTGCCCCACCTACAACCTCAACATCTATCCGCCCATGCACGACTTCCTGGACGAGCTCCGCATGCTGAACATGCAGAACCGCACGGTGGCGATCGTGGAGAACGGCTCGTGGGCGTGCGAGTCCGGCGACCTCATCCAGCGCTTCGTGGAGGACGAGATGAAGGACATGACCGTCCTGAACGAGCGACTCTCCATTGCGTCCGCCCTGCACGAGGATGGCAGGAAGGAGTTCGAGGCCCTGGCTGACGCCATCGTGGAGTCCGTGGGCAAGGCATGCACGGACTGCGCCTCGCGCTTCGCATAACGGCGCACCTCGCGTCGCGCGCTCGTATGCGCGGTGCCTGCGCGAACCGTGTGAACGGTTCGGTTACACGATTGGATTCGGTTACAAGACGGCGCCCGGGCTAGGGCTCGGGCGTCGTTTCCCGTTCTGCCGGGCTTACCATGCACACAGGGTCGCTCCAGGGCTGCGGCGGCTCGCGTCTCGATAGGTCGCCGGGAAGGAGCAGGCATGGCATACGAGAAGCCCGACCGCGTGGTGATCGCGCTCGGAGGCAACGCCCTTGGCAGCACGCCCGCCGAGCAAATGCGGCGCCTTCGCGCGGCGGCGCCGGTCCTCCTGCGGGTGATCGAGCAGAACAACGAGATCATCATCACGCACGGCAACGGCCCGCAGATCGGCATGATCCAGACGGCGTTCGACGACGCGCATGCGGACGACCCGACGGTGCCCGCCATGCCGCTGCCCGAATGCGGCGCCATGTCGCAGGGCTATATCGGATACCAGCTGCAGCAGTCCATCGGCGCGGCCATGCACAAGGCATACAAGCGCTGGCACGTGGCCACCGTCGTGACCCAGATCGAGGTGGACCCGGACGACCCCGCCTTCGGCCATCCGACCAAGCCCATCGGTCCCTTCCTCACCGAGGCCCAGATGGAGGCCATGCGCGACGCCCATCCCGACATGCGCTTCATCGAGGAGGCCGGCAGGAGATGGAGGCGCGTGGTTGCCTCGCCCGACCCGAAGAAGATCGTCGAGTACGAGAGCATCCTGAACCTGCTCGACAACGAGTTCATCGTGATCGCCTGCGGTGGGGGAGGCATACCCGTCGTGCGCGACTACTCCGACAAGGGCGCCTACAAGGGCGTCGACGCCGTGATCGACAAGGACATGGGCGGCGAGCTGCTTGCCGAGGACTGCCGCGCAGACCTCTTCGTGATGCTCACCGCGGTGGACCACGTGTGCCTGGGCTTCGGCATGCCCGAGCAGAGGGAGCTCACAGAGCTCTCCGTGGCCGACGCCCGCCGCTATTTGGAGGAGGGGCAGTTCGGCGTGGGCTCCATGGCGCCGAAGGTGAGCGCTGCGATCCGGTTCGTGGAGTCGCGTCCCGGACGCGCGTGCATCATCGGCTCGCTCGAGAAGGCGGCCGAGGCCATCGCGGGGCTCTCGGGGACGCGCATCCATGCGTAGGCCTGGCATGGCGCGGCCGTGCGTGCGAGACGAGGGCAGAGCGGGCGCGATAAGGGAAGTCGGAAGAGGACGCCAGAAACGAAATTGGAGTTCTCCCTTGCAAGGGCGGCTCGCTGCGATATACTTTCCCTCGCGCATTCCCCAGTAGCGCAATGGTAGCGCAGCGGACTGTTAATCCGTGTGTTGCTGGTTCGAGTCCAGCCTGGGGAGCCAGACCTTGATGAGTCGAACCGGTGCATGACGTACTGGTTCGACTTTTTCTTTTATGCGGTTGTATGTTGGGGATGGGTGCCTCCTGTCCGATCCTTCCGCACATGCGACCAAGGCGCCTACGGACTCACTGACCGCCCTGCTTGTCTTTTCTCAAGTCATGTCGAGTGTGGCAGACTTCGCCTAATGCCTATTAAGAGTGCGCGAGCGCTCTTTCTGCCGCTCGCGCATCACCAGGACGGTGCGCGACCTGGTGGACGACGCCCAGCGCGAGATGGGCAGCATGGCAGCCACGGCGGCCTTCGCGGCGGCCCCGCAGAAGTACTTCCTGGGCGCCGACGCGTTCGGGGGCGAGTCCGCCGAGGAGAGCCTCTCCGAGCAGGTCGGCAGGCTCGCGCGCGACCAGGTGGCCCGCCGCGCCAACGAGACGACGTCGCACAACGTGGGGCGCGACTCCAAGAAGGGCGCCCGGTTCGCGAGGGTCCCCATGGGCGCTCACACCTGCGAGTTCTGCATGATGCTCGCGTCCAGGGGCTTCGTGTACCACACGAAGGAGACCGCGGGGGAGTTCGGCCACTACCACGGCGACTGCCGCTGCAAGGTGGTCGCCGGGTTCCCGGAGATGGAGTTCTACTTCAAGAACGGGGTCAAGGTCTCTCGCGGCGTCGACCCGAAGGTCGAGGGCTACGACCCAAACGTGTGTGCCAAGCTGGCGAGGAAGTACGAGGAGATTGACGGCGACAGCACCCTGTCGGACAGCCAGCGCAAGGCGCTCAAGGCGGCATGGTCGATGTCCGAGGCCGGAGACAGCCCCGGGCAGGACCCGAGGGGAATCGCCGACGTCTTCGATGATGCGCTCGCCAAGACGGCGAAGGCATTCAGGAGGAACAAGACGCAAGAGAACTACGAGGCGACGGTAGGGCGGTTCCTGCAACAGATTGGCGACGCATTCGGCATAGAGATGAGCGGAAGGACCTACCTCAAGAAGAACGGCCGCGAAATCGTTGGCGCATGCCCTGATGGTGAGGAGCTTTGGGCGGCGTTGAGAATGCTGCAAGCCGACAAGAAAGCATCGGAGATCATTTGGATTCCTGAAACAAGTGCTAACAAGACCCCAGACATGATCGTTGACGGCATTGGGGTCGAGATTAAGACGCCGAAGTCGATGAGAAAGATCCCTACACTTGCCATGGACACCAGCGAGAAGCGTTTTGATCTTTACGGGTCGGGCGATGATGGCAAGAACGCCCTCTTCAGTCTGCTGAGCGTTGGCAACGAAAATAAGGGTGCAGTTGCCGCCGTTCTCGACAGATTCGTTGAAGATGGCTCGCTGGACGCATACATGATAGTCGGAACATAGAAATAGCTAGGACCACGTTCCCAGGGGCCTGCCCCGGGAGGAATCCTAGCTATCTCAGTGCACATATTACCACATCGCGGCCTGGCGGAACAGGCAGACGCGCACGCCCCAGGAGCGTGCGGACGGAAGTCCGTGCGGGTTCGAATCCCGCGGCCGCGACCACCTCATCCGGAAACAGGTCGTCCCAAGGGTCGGCTTCTTTCATGCACGCGCGCCGCGGCGGCAACTGCGGCAACCCAATCACGCGGCCACGGCGGACAACGTGGCTCGGAGACGCCCGAGCGGGCGGGAAGGAAGGCACGATGGAGTTCCCAATCGAGAGCCAGGAGCAGCTCGACGAGGCCATCAAGGACAGGCTCGCGCGCGAGCGCAGGAAGGTCCGCGAGCAGTATGCAGGCCAGCTTGCCGCAGGATGAGAGGGGCCCGGCCTTGCGGCCAGGCCCCTCTGTCGGCGCGTTCGAATCGCGCGTCATGCTCCTGCGGCGGCGATTGCCTCGCGAAGGCACCCCTAGCGCTCGATCCTCACTGCCTCGTGCGTCAGCACGCTCTTGTGCACGGCCCCTGCGATGAGCTCGGCCTCGAGGCCATCGTGGGCGTCTGCGACGAACGGCGCGCCCGTGCGGATGCAGCGCACGAAGTCGTAGATGGGGTCGTAGCCGAAGCCCACGGGCCTGCCGTCGAAGATCTGCATGAAGCAGTAGTTCGGCGTATGGCACTTGTCGTCGTCGAAGGTCTCCACGCCGCGGTTCTGCGAGTCCACGCGCAGCAGGCGATGCTCGCACATGATCTGCGTGCGCCCGTCGTTGTTCTTCGCGAACCCGTGCGGCAGCACCCAGCCGTTCTCGATGGTCCAGTTGGTGCCGTCCGCGAAGGTGAGGAACGCCTGGATGGTGTCGTAGGTGTCGATGCCCATGCCCTTGAGCATGCGCTTCGTTCCCACGGCGTAGACCTCCTCCACCTCGCAGCCCGTGTACCAGCGGGCGAGGTCGTAGCAGTGGGTGCCCAGGAAGTGGACGGGCGAGGAGTCGTGCGACCAGCTGAACCACTTGGTGGGGACGTCGATGATGTCGTCCATGCTCATGTAGCCGCGCACGATGCGCCCGCAGGACGGGTCGGCGAGCTCGTTCTTGAGCTGGATGGAGGCGGGGTCCCAGCGCTTGTGGTAGTCAACGGCAACGCGGACGCCGTGCTTGTCGGCCTCGGCGATGATCTGGCGGGCGTCGTCGAGCGTCGTGGCGAGCGGCTTCTCGATGAGCACGTCCTTGTCGTGGCGGATCGCCTCGAGCGCGGGCGCCGCGTGGTAGGGGTCGGGGGTGGCGACGGAGACCGCGTCCACGTCCTCGTGCTCGAGCATGTCGGCCACCTGCTCGTAGGTGGGCACGTGGTACTGGTCCTCGACCTTCTTGCGCAGCTCCGGCTTGAGGTCGCACACGGCCACGAGCTCGGCATCGGGGCACCAGGTGTAGGCGGCGAGGTGGTTGGACCCGTAGATCCCGGCACCGACGACGGCAACGCGCAGCTTGTCCATCGCAATCTCCCTTCTCCGGGGGCGGGCGCAGGCGAGCCGCCTTCCGCACGCCGACGGATGAGTCGTCCGCTCGAATGGATATATGGTCGATGATAGGGTTCGTCTTGGCCAAGCCCGCGGCGAATCCCGCGCAATCCGCCGGCGTTGCGACGGGGCGTCCTTGGCGGATGCCTGCCCGTGAGGAGGTCACATGCTCATTCGGAACGGCTCGGTTCTTCTGCCTGACGGCACGCTCGCGGAATCCGACCTTCTGCTCGACGGCGACCGCATCGGGGCAGTCGTGCCGCGTGGCGCCGCGGGCGAGGGCGCAGCGCAGGGGGCGGACGGGCAGGTCGTGGACGC